>JANMKS010000345.1:0-4391 GCA_031372155.1 Sphingomonas sp. | reverse complement strand
GCACCGCCTCCGATGACGCCGATCCTCACGCCTTCACGCCGGCACCGCGCGCCGCTTCCGCATGCGGATCGAGCGGCCACCGCGCGAGTGCTGGCGTGTCGAGTCCGTCGCGGAACCCCGCAGCATACCGCTCGCATCCTGCCCAGGCGATCATCGCGGCATTGTCGGTACAGAGCCACAAGGGCGGCGCGACGAACGGCATTCCGCTGCTCGCCGCAAGCGCCTGAAGCGCCTCGCGAACAGCCGCATTGGCCGCGACGCCTCCCGCCACGACCAGCGCTGTCGCCTCGGGCACCGTCTCGATCGCGCGTCGCGTCCGGTCGATCAGGCAGTCCACGACCGCCGCCTGAAATGACGCCGCGACATCTTCGGGGCGATAGTTCCCCGTGTCGCGGGCGCGCAGCACCGCGCTTTTCAATCCTGCGAACGAGAAATGCGGTTCCTTCGACCCGAGCAAGGGGCGGGGCAGGGGCACCGCCTTCGCATCGCCAGCCAGTGCGGCCTGCTCGACGGCGGGGCCGCCCGGAAAGCCGAGCCCGAGCAATTTCGCCGTCTTGTCGAACGCCTCCCCGGCGGCATCGTCGATCGTCGTCGCCAGCCGCCGGTATCGCCCGACCTCCTCGACGAACAGCAACTGGCAATGCCCGCCCGACACAAGCAGCAACAAATACGGAAACGCGAGGTCGGGATCCGACAATCGCGGGCTCAGCGCATGGCCCTCCAGATGATTGACAGCGATCAGCGGCTTTCCCGCCGCATGCGCCAAACCCTTTGCGGTCACGAGTCCGACCATCACCCCGCCGATCAGCCCCGGCCCCGCCGTCGCGGCAATCGCGTCCACCTGCGCCAGTGTCAGCGCGGCATCGGCAAGCGCCCCCTCGACCAGCGGGATCAACGCTTCGACATGCGCGCGCGCCGCGATCTCCGGCACGACTCCGCCGAACGGCCTGTGTGCGTCCTCCTGTCCCGCCAGGCGGTGCGACAGCACTTGCCGATCGCTCGTCACGACCGACGCCGCAGTTTCGTCGCAACTCGATTCGATGCCCAGGATGATCGTGGGGCGGGGGGCTTTCCCATTCATGCCCGCCCCGCTAGCACAGCCCACGGATGCCTGCCACACGCCCCCCCTATCGCCTCGGCACGCGTGCCTCTCCGCTCGCGATGGCACAGGCGCACATGGCGAAAGCGGCGTTGATCGCAGCGCACGGCTGGAATGATGCCGCAATCGAGATCGTCCCCGTTACGACCGAGGGCGACATCGTACTGGACCGTCCGCTCGCGGAAATCGGTGGCAAGGCGCTCTGGACCAAACCGCTCGACGCGCGGCTGCTCGGCGGGCAGATCGACTTTGCCGTGCATTCGATGAAGGACGTCGAAACACTGCGCCCGCCAGAGATTGCGCTTGCCGCCATGCTCGAACGCGCGGACCCGCGCGACCGGTTGATCGGCGCCGACAGTATCGATGCCTTGCCGCGCGGTGCGCGTGTCGGGACGAGTTCGCCGCGACGTGCCGCGCAATTGCAGCGCCTGCGACCCGACCTGAAGATCGTCTCGTTCCGCGGCAATGTTGCAACCCGGTTGAAACGCCTCGAACAGGGAGAGGCCGACGCGACGCTGCTTGCTGCCGCGGGACTCGACCGGCTCGACATGTCCGGCATCGGCGTCGCGCTCGACATCGAAACGATGCTCCCCGCTGCGTCGCAAGGCGCGGTCGGCATCGAATCGCGGGCCGATGATCACGCGATGCTGGCGCTGCTCGCCGCGATCGACCACGCGCCGACACGTCGCGCGGTAGAGGCCGAACGCGGTGTCCTGGCGGGGCTCAATGCCGATTGCCACTCGCCGGTCGGTGCTCACGCCCGCTGGCAAGGCGAGGCACTGATCCTGACTGCGGAACTCCTCTCGGGCGATGGCGGTTATCACGTCGTCGATACGACCACCGTGGATTCCGACGACGCCCCCGCCCGCCTCGCCCTGAAGCTGCTCGACGCCGCCGTGCCCGAACTGCGCGCACTGTTCGGATGAAGCCGCTGCTGATCCTGCGTCCGGAGCCCGGCGCATCGGCGACGGCGGAGCGCGCCTGCGAACTGGGCATGACCCCGATCGTGCGCCCGTTGTTTCGCATCGCGCCCCGCGAATGGGACGCACCCGACCCGGCCGATTTCGATGCGCTTGTGCTGACCAGTGCGAACGCCGTCCGCAACGCCGGACCTGACCTCGCCAAATACGCGCATCTCCCCACATTCGTCGTGGGCAGCGCCACGGCAAAGGCAGCGCGCAGCGCGGGCCTCGAAAACCTCGCCGTGCCCGCGCACAACGCCGCACAATTGTTTCGCGGCCTCGACCGACAGGGGCTGAAGCGCGTGCTTCACCTCGCGGGGGAGGACCGAACGCCTTATCCCGACCTGTTGTTCGCGATCACCACTCGCGTCGTCTACGCCTCCGAAGCGGGCGCGCCCGATCTTCCAGAGCCGCCTTATGTCGCGCTGCTGCATTCCGCCCGCACCGCCGAGCATTTTCGCGCCGCGTGTGTCGATCCCGCGCAAATCGACATCGTCGCGATCAGCGATGACGTCGCCGACGCAGCGGGCGAGGGGTGGCGGTCGATTGCCTTCCCGCGCCGCCCCGACGACAACGCGATGCTGGCACTCGCCGCCCCACTATGCGAAGACGCCGCTATGCCGACCGCTGGACAGTCCTGAATGGCGAGCGAATATCCCGATGTTCCGCGCGGGCCGCGTCCGCTTCGCACTGCATTGATTGTCGCGGGGTTGGCGTTTCTTGCGGGCCTTGCGCTGATGGCCTGGGCGCTGACCCGGTGGGAGCCTGCGAAAAAGCTGTTGCGCGGGAACGAAGCGACGCCCGTCACCGCGCTGCCCCCGACCGCTCCGCGAATGGCCGTGCAGGTTCCTGCGCCGACCGTGGCGACGACCCCTGAAGCCAGCGCCGACGCCGTGCGCATGGCCGACCTTGAGGCAAGAATGGCGCGCGTCGACCTGCGGGCCGCCGCCGCCGCCGGAAATGCCGCTCGCGCCGAAGGATTGCTGATCGCCTTTGCCGCCCGGCGCGCGATCGATCGCGGTGTGGCACTCGGCTATATCGAAGGCGAACTTCGCGAGCGCTTCGCAGCCAGCCAGCCGCGTGCCGTGGGCGCGATCATCGCGGGGTCGCAGGCGCCCGTGACGCTCGAAGGATTGAAACAGGGTCTCGACATCCTCCGCCCCAAGCTTTCGGGCGCGACTGCCAATGAAGGCTGGTGGGACGCAACGAAACGCACGCTCTCGGGCCTTGTCGTGGTCCGCAAGCAGGGCACCATCTCAACCGCGCCCGACGAACGCCTCGCCCGCGCGCAACTCCGCCTCGAAAGCGGACAGGTCGAAGGGGCACTCGCCGAGGTCGCCCGCATGCCCGGCCGCGCCGCCGCAACCGACTGGATGGCCCAGGCGCGCCGCTATATAGAGGCGCACCGTGCCCTCGACATCATCGAAGCGTCCGCGCTGACCGATGCCGACCCGCAATAACCCCTAGACAATCAGGAAGAACCCGTGACGATCGAAGCCGAATGGTGGGACTATGAGACGATGGACGAACTCGCCGACGCGGTTGCGGGCGATGTGGGCTTCATTATCGATTCGGCTCTGGACGGCCACGACCGCGCGCTGATCGCACTGCCCGGCGGCAAGACGCCGGTGGCGGCGCTCAAGAAACTGGCGGCGCAAAAGCGCAACTGGAAGGATGTGACGATCATCCCGACCGACGACCGCATCGTCGACGTAACGAGCGACCTGTCCAACGTCGCGATGCTGGCGAAACTCTTCCTGCCGCTGGGCGCGCGCGTGATTCCGCTGACGGGAGCGACCGCGGCGGATTACAAGATGAGCGGGAAAGCGGCGGACGCGCGGTTGCAGGATTTGCCGTGGCCGCCCGACCTCGTCTGGCTCGGCATGGGGGCAGACGGGCACACGGCGTCGATCTTTCCGGGGCCAGATCTGGATGAGGCATTGAACGGCCCGAAGGAGCGGCGGGCATTGGGCGTGATGCCGGAGCCGTTGCCGGTCGAAGCCCCCGTTGCGCGGGTGAGCCTGTCGCGAGCGGCAATCCTGTCGACCCGGACACTGCTGATCACGATTGCGGGGGATGAGAAAAAGGCTGTGCTGGAGCGGGCTATCGAGGATGGGGCTGGGTCTGGTGTGCCGATCGGACGGGTGCTTGCGGAGTGTGAGTTGGCTGTGGATGTACACTGGGTGGAGGGGTGATCGGTTAATATTACTCCGCTAGCCCTGAGCTTGTCGAAGGGTGGGCAACGAGCGTTGACGTCCGTGATCGTGCGAGCTGGCTGAGCAAGGCCCAGTCGCCAGCAGCCAAAGCGCGTTTCTTGGCAGCCGTCCATC
>JANMKS010000314.1:0-2473 GCA_031372155.1 Sphingomonas sp. | reverse complement strand
GGCGGCGGCGGTCCGCGCAATCCCTGGAGCTTTCCCCCGAGCAGCGGTGGCGGCGGCCGCGGTGGACGTGGCCCCTCTGCACTGGACCAGTTGTTCGCGCAGTCGCGCGGGCGATTTGGCGGCAATTTTCCGAAGGGTTCGGCGCAGCTTTGGGGCTATGGTGCGCTTGCGCTGTTCGTTGTCTGGATTGCGTTTACCAGCGTGCACCGCATCGACCCGCAGGAACGCGGCGTCGTGACCCGGCTCGGCAAATATTCGCATACGCTCGAGCCGGGCGTCAGCCTGACGATGCCCGCGCCCATCGACCGCGTGCAGACAATCGACGTGCAGAACATCCGCAGCATCGACATTCCGAACGGTGCGGGCGAAAAGCTTGTCCTGACGCGCGATGAAAATATCATCGACCTCGATTACTCCATCCGATGGAACATCAAGGATCCCGAGCTGTACCTGTTCCAGCTGGCGCAGCCCGACCAGACGATCGAGGCCGTTGCCGAGAGTGCGATGCGCGCCGCGATTGCCAACGTGTCATTGAACGATGCCATCGGTTCGGGCCGCACGGGAATTGAAACCGAAGTGACGTTGCGGATGCAGGCGCTGCTCGACAAATATCGTGCAGGCGTGAAGATTCAGGGCGTGGCCATCAAGCGCGCCGATCCGCCGGACGCGGTCAACGACGCCTTCAAGGAAGTCAGTGCCGCACAGCAGGCGGCGCAGACGTCAGTCAACCAGGCGAATGCCTATGCCCAGCAGATCATCGCGAAATCGCAGGGCGAAGCCGCGCAGTTCGACCGGGTTTACACGCAGTACAAGCTTGCGCCCGAAGTGACGCGCAGGCGCATGTATTACGAGACGATGGAAGACGTGCTGTCGAAGGTCGACAAGACCATCGTCGAGCCCGGTGTGACGCCGTACCTTCCGCTACAGGGACCGCGCCCGACGCCGCCCGCCGCCCAAGCGGGAGCCGCACAATGAACCGTTGGCCTCCGCTGATGCGAAATCCCCTGTTTTTCGGCATTGCCGCGATCGCCCTGCTGATTTTGCTCGTCAGCACGTTTTCGGTCGTGCCGGAAACGCGGCAAGGCGTCGTGCTCCGCTTTGGCGAGCCGGTGCGGATCATCAATCGCTACAAGGCGGGCGAAACGTTCGGTCGGACCGGCGCCGGATTGGTCGCGATCATCCCGTTTGCCGAGCAGGTCGTATGGATCGACAAGCGCGTGCGCGACGTCGACATGGAGCGGCAGCAGGTGCTGTCGACCGATCAGTTGCGGCTGAATATCGACGCCTTTGCACGGTTCCGCATCGTAGATCCGTTGCGGATGGTCATTACCGCGCGGACCGAGAACAACGTCGCCGATGCGTTGCGCCCGATCCTGGGTTCGGCGCTTCGCAACGAATTGGGCAAGCGGCAGTTCGCGGCATTGTTAAGCCCCGAACGCGGTGCGGTGATGGAGAACATCCGCATCGGCCTTGACCGGGTGGCGCGGCAATATGGTGCCGAGATTGTCGACGTGCGGATCAAGAAGGCCGACCTGCCCGAGGGGACGCCGCTCGATTCGGCGTACGAGCGGATGCGGACGGCGCGCAAGCAGGAGGCGCTGACGATCCAGGCGCAAGGGTTGAAGCAAGCGCAGATCATTCGCGCCGATGCCGATGCCTCGGCCGCGGGCATTTACGCCGCAGCGTTCAACAAGGATTCGGACTTTTACGATTTCTACCGCGCGATGCAGTCATACAAGCATACATTCGGTGTCGATGGATCGACCGCGACGGGACAGTCGTCGATCATCCTGTCACCCAACAACGACTATCTCCGCGAGTTCAGGGGGCGGCGCTAGCCACCGTTCAAACCTTGTTCAGCCGGTTGACAGCATTCAGCCGGGCGAACCAATCTGAAGGATCAAGCCACGTGCGTTACGCTTATGCGATCACAACTGCACTTCTGATCGGCGGCACCGCCGCCACCATGGCGCTGCAATCGCCGTCGTCCGCGCAGGTCGCGCAGAACGAACCTGGCGCAATTGCCGCGGTCGCGCCCAAACCGGGCGCACCGCTGAGCTTTGCCGACCTTGCCGCCCGGCTCCAGCCCGCGGTCGTCAACATCTCTACGACACAGCAGGTCCAGGTGCCTCAGCAGGCGAACCCGTTTGCGGGAACACCGTTTGGCGACCTGTTCGGCGGCGGCAGCGGCGGGGCTCCCGGACGTCCTGTCACGCGTGAGGCAACGTCGCTGGGTTCGGGCTTCATCATTTCGGCCGACGGCTATATCGTCACCAACAACCACGTGATTTCGGGCGGACAGCCCGGCAACAACCCGGTCGGCCAGATCACTGTCACGATGCCCGACCGCAAGGAATATCCGGCAAAGCTGATCGGGCGCGACAGCTCGTCCGACCTCGCGGTGCTGAAGATCGACGCGACGGGCCTGCCGTTCGTGAAGTTCGGCGATTCCGCGCGGACACGCGTGGGCGAC
>JANMKS010000313.1:0-6380 GCA_031372155.1 Sphingomonas sp. | reverse complement strand
AACGACAACATCGACAGCGAGTATCCGCTGGTCGAAATCGCTGGGTCGGCATTCGCGCCGAGCCGCATTTTGTTCGCGCTCGACCCCACGCAATATGAAGCTGCCCGCGATGAATGGGTGTTGGCAGACGATACCGAAGATGCCGACGAAGAAGTCGCGGCATGAGCAGCTTTGTTACCAGTTTCAACGAAGGTGCGGTTGAAGCTGCCGCCCTGTCATGGCTGGATATCAATGGCTGGCGGGTGCTTCCAGGAGATTATCTTGCGCCCGATGGCCCGATGGGTGCGCGGACCGACTATCGCCAAACCGTGCTGGAGGCCGAGCTTCGCTCGGCGCTGGCGACCCTAAACCCTTCCGCCGATGCTCAGATGATCGAGTCCGCCGCGCGATCGGTGTTGGCCGCGCCGAGCCGCGATTTGCTCGAAAACAACCGCGCTTTTCATGCCATGCTGATCGAGGGCGTCCCGGTCGAAACAAACGACAATGGCGAAACCCACTATAGCCGATTGCGCCTGATCGACCGGGCCACATTGTCGAACAATCGCTTCATCGCCGCCAATCAATTCGTCGTGCAGGGCGAGCGTGAAACGGTGCGGCCCGACGTTGTGCTGTTCGTCAACGGATTGCCGCTCGCCGTGTTCGAGCTGAAGAACCCGACCGACGAAAACGCGACGCTGGAGCGTGCCTTCACACAGTTGCAGAACTACAAGAGCAAAGCGCCCGAGCTGTTCCGGTTCAATGCCGCGCTCGTCATCAGCGATGGCATGGAGGCACGGATCGGGTCGCTGACCGCAGGGATTGATCGCTTTGCACCGTGGCGCACGATCGACGGCGACGTCATCGACGATATCGGACGCGCCGAACTGGAAGTGTTGATCAAGGGGGCGTTTGCTCCTGCAAACCTGCTCGACCTGGCCGTCGATTACACCGCGTTCGAAATTGCCGACGGTGTCGTGCGGTCGAAGAAGCTGGCAGGCTATCACCAATATCACGCGGTGCAGCGCGCGCTGAAATCGACAATTGCCGCCGCCGGCGAGGGCGGCGAGCGGCGCGGCGGCGTAGTTTGGCATACCCAGGGGTCGGGCAAGTCGCTGACCATGTTGCTTTTCGCGCGCCAGCTGCAATTGGCCAAGGCGCTTCGTAACCCGACGATCGTTATCGTCACGGATCGCAACGACCTCGACGACCAGCTGTTCAAAACCTTTGCCGCGCATTCGAGCGCGCTACGCACCACGCCGCGCAACGCAGAGACAGTCGCCGAAGTGCGCGAACAATTGAACATCGATATCGGCGGCCTCGTCTTTACGACCATCCAGCGCTTTCGCGGCGAGGACGGAACACATCCACTGCTGACCGACCGGCGAAATGTGATCGTGATCGCCGACGAGGCCCACCGGACCCAATACGGCTTGAACCGAAAATTTGTGACGCGCGGCGAGGAGGTGGTAGAGGAAGTCGGCTTTGCCGAATATCTGCGGCAGGCTTTGCCCAACGCGACCTTTGTCGGCTTCACCGGAACGCCGATCGACCAACGCGACCGCAGCACCGAGGCTGTATTTGGCGACGTAATCGACACCTACGACATGACCCAGGCGGTGACCGACAAGGCAACGGTACCCATCCACTACACTGCCCGCCTTGCGCGCTTGCAGCTTAAATTGGACGATGACGAACGGGCGAAGCTCGACGATCTGGCCGATGAACTGGTCGAGGGCGACGACGCGATATCCGCTGAGCGGCTAAAGGGTAAGCTGAGCCGCTTCGAGCAAGTCGTCGGCGCTCAGGATCGTGTTGAAACGGTTGCCGCTGATATCGTCGAACATTTCGAGCGACGACAGGAGGCAATGGGCGGCGGTAAGGGTATGATCGTGACGATCAGTCGTCAGGTTGCCGTCGCGCTGCACGACGCCATCGTGAAACTTCGCCCCGACTGGGTGTCCGCCGACCCGCACGATGACGCGGCAGGAAAACTCAAAGTCGTAATGACGGGCAATAATTCCGACCCCGAGGCGATGCAGCCCCACATCCGCAAGAAGTCGCGGCTCGAGACGATGGCAGACCGTTTCAAGAACCCCGCGTCTGGTTTCGATTTGGTGATTGTGCGCGATATGTGGCTGACTGGCTTCGACGCGCCCGCGCTGCATACGCTGTACATCGACAAGCCGATGCAGGGGCACGGGTTGATGCAGGCTATCGCGCGCGTGAACCGCGTGTTCGGCGCAAAACCCGGCGGGTTGATTGTCGATTATCTGGGGATCGGTGCAGAGCTTCGGGCTGCCTTGGCACAATATAGCGCGCGCGACCGCGATCAGGTGAAGGTCGATACCGACGAGGCCGTGCGGCAACTCTTGATGCTTCGCGAAAGCGCACTGGCATTGCTCGGTTCCGCACCGTGGAAGCGTTTTTTCGACGCCGATCCAGGCGCGCGTCTGACGATCCTGAAGCAATGTCTCGAAGAGATTTTGTCGAATGACCGGCGCGACCAGTTCATCGATACGGCGATGAAACTTGAAGCCGCTTTCGCCGTGACGGCGGGTGACGAACGGGTCGAAGCGCACAAACAGGACGTCGCTCTCATCGTCGCGCTTCGTGCAAACCTCGTCAAATATACCAGCGGTAAGGGCGGTCGCGGACGCCAAGCAATCGAGCGCGAAATTCAGCAGCTTCTGTCGCAGGCCGTGATGGCGAACGGTATCCTGGATGTCTTCGCTGCAGCGGGGCTTGAGCACCCAGATTTGGCGATTTTGTCCGACGAGTTTTTGATGAGTGTGCGCGACACGGAGCGGCCAAATCTTGCCGTCGAAACGCTGCGGCGACTACTTCAGGGCAACATCAAGGCGCGCGAACGCGTCAACTTGATCGAAGCGCGAAAGCTCAGCGATCGACTCGATGAGGTGCTGGCGCGCTATCACAATCGTGCCGTCGATAGCTTGCAGGTGATCGACGAGCTGATCGCCCTTGCGCGCGAAATCGCAGCCGCAAGCAAGCGCGGAACCGACCTTGGCATGACCGCCGAGGAGCTGGCATTCTACGACGCGCTTGCCGAAAATGGTTCGGCAAAAGAGCTCATGGCTCACAATGATTTGCGCGTTCTGGCGCAGGCGTTGGTGACCATCATTCGAAAGTCAGTGACTGTCGATTGGACGCAAAAGGAGAGCGTAAGAGCCAAAATGCGGATCGAGGTTCGCAAGCTTTTGGCGAAATACGGATATCCCCCCGACCTGCAACGGGCCGCCGTCGATTTGGTGCTTGAGCAAGCAAATGTGATTGCAGCCGATTGGGCGATCTGATCCAGCAGGGGAAAGACATGTTAGAGCCAAGGTAAACCACTGCTTGGTTCATAAGGCGGGAGTGATGAGCAGTGCGCGACCAGACACCCAAAGACATCGTTTTCAGCTCGCTGCTTAACTGGGTGCGCGACGGGCGGTTCATGGTTCCCGATTTTCAGCGCGATTTCGAATGGAAGGCGCGCGACATCCGCGACCTCACGCGCTCGATCTTCCTCGAATATTATATCGGCAGCCTGCTGATCTGGAAGGGCAAGCCGGAAACCTTCGCCACGCTCGCGTGCGAGGGGCTGCACGGACAGAGCAAGGCCAACCCGGAGCATATCGTCCTCGACGGGCAACAACGGCTGACCGCCATCGGCTACGCTTTTCTCGCGCCGGACATCAAGCTGCCGACGCGCGTCAACCGCGCGCTCTATTACGTTCGTCTCGACCGATTTATGGCGCAGGAATATGACGAGGCGTTCGACCATTCCTTCGTCATGCCTGGCAAAGGCGCGGGCGTCGCCGGAGTCGAGGCGCACTTCGGCGCAGTTGAGCGCCAATACGCGCACCACTGGTTTCCGCTTGCCTATGCCGCAGACCTCATCGCCTTCGCCGACTGGACCTCGGGCTATTCCGCTTATTGGAAGCAGCGCATTGCCGAGGCCGACACCGATGAGGCGCGGACGGAGGCAGAACGGGCCCATTCGAACGCCGTCGCCTTCCGCACGCTCGCGACCGGAATCATCAGCCAGTCCAAGATCAGTTATATTGAGCTTGACCGCGACCTCGATGTCGCGCGCGTGTGCGACATCTTCACCCAGATTAATAGTAAAGGCGTGCGGCTCGACGTTTTCGACCTTTTGAACGCGCTGCTGAAGCCGAGAGACGTACAGCTGCGCACCGACCTTTGGGCGAAGGCCGCGCCGCGGCTCGATTTCATCGATACGCCGAAGCTTAACGTCTACATCCTGCAGGTCATGTCGATCCTGGCGCAGACCTATTGCTCGCCCCAGTACCTTTATCACCTGCTGCCGGGTACCACGCGCAGAACGCGAAATGCCGACGGAACATTTGAAGAGAAAATGATCGTCGCCGACGCCGACGATTTCCGGACGCGCTGGGATGCGGCGGTCGCGGCGCTCGAAAAGGCGATCGCGACGCTGCGTCATCCGCACGAGTTCGGCGTGTCGAGCCCGGGCTATCTGCCCTATGAATCGATCCTTCCGGTGTTCGCGGCGGCTCTGCGCGAGGTCGATGGCTTGCCGACCGAACAACGTCTCGCAGCACGGTCGCGCTTTACACTGTGGTATTGGGCGTCGATCTTCACTGGCCAATATTCGGCATCGAGCGAGACGACGGCGGCGCGCGACTTTCAGGCACTGCGGCGGTGGTTTGCCGACGAGCAAGCCGAACCGCCTGCCGTCACCGATTTCCGTAACCGGCTCCGTAATCTCGACCTCACGACGGAGACCAAGAAGGGAACGGCGCAATTCCGGGCGATCTTCAACCTCGCCGTCATCGCGGGCGCGCGCGACTTCGTCTCGGGCATGGTGCCGACGCCGGCCGAGCTCAACGACCACCACATCGTGCCGAAAAGCTGGGGCGCGAAGTCTCTGGGCGACGGGAACGTTTCGATTGACACGATCCTCAATCGGACACCGATCACCGACCATACCAATCAGCATGTCATCGGCGCACGCCTGCCGAACGTTTATCTTGCGAAGCTGATCGCAGACAACGGACGCGCGGCCGTTGAGAAAATGTTGCATTCGCACTTCATCAGCCCGGCGGCGCTCGACATCCTGCTCAAAGACCCCTTTGTTGCGGACGATTTCGACGCTTTCGTGCGTGAGCGGCAGCGCACCATTGTCGCCACGATCGATGCCAAATTATTCGACAAATGGGCTGACCTGCCTGCCGATCTCAGGCCACTTAACGACGAGGTCGAACGGATCGAACTCGCACTGCGGGCCCTTGTATCGAAGGGGCTGGAGAATGATGTCTCACGCCTACCTGAAAACGCCCGCGAGAAGATCGAATTGCGTGTTGCGAGCGCAATCAAGAAACTGCCGGGGGGTGACGACGGGCGCTACGCAATGCTTCAAGGAGCTCTTGAATTTGCCGACATCGGGGAGTTGCGAGCCGTGTTCGAAAACAAAATCACCGGCACGATCTTTGCGGGTCTGTTCCCTAACAAGTCTGAGCTCACGCGGAAATTTGACCAGCTAAGCGAGCTGCGCAACGCGATCCGCCACAGCCGCCAGGTGGGAGATGTCGCGCGGCATGAGGGTCAGGCAGCCATCCATTGGTTCAACGGAGCGCTGGCTGGGGCAACTGCGTAGGTGCCCGCGTTATTAGATCGCGTGTCGACAGGCCGGTCGACTACGGCAGCGGTCAGGGGCGACAAGTGATTATGGATGTCTTAAACCGAACGAGAATACTGACCGGAACCATGCTGGCGTGAATGGGAACAGTGTACACACCCTACGCGGCGGGCTCGCAGGTTTAAGCAATTGTAATTAGATGGAAAAATGGCGATTTTCGCGATATGTCGTCGGCAATGTCAATATAAGTTGCGCGTGCTCTGGCGACGTTGTTGCAAATTGCGTGAGCTTTGAAAAGGGCTCAGATCAGCCATTCTCGCTGTCCGAGCGGAGCGCGCTGGAGCGACGTTGTTGCAACTTGCGCGAGCCGAACGGCTATTCAGTGGCACTGTTGCTGATGTGGGCCTTATCTGTCCGCCTTCGACATGCAGAACGTCGCCCAGTCACGCATCAGGGCGCGGCGCTTTTCGAGGAAATCGGTCCGTTTGTAGGCCGCCTCGACCTTGTTGGTGTTGGCGTGTGCGAGGGCGGCTTCAGCGACTTCGCCGGGCACGTTGGTTTCCTCGGCGACCCAGTCGCGGAAGGCGGACCGGAAGCCGTGGACGGTGACGCCCGCATCCATGTCGCGCAGGATTTTCAGCAGCGTCATGTCGGATAGGGGGCGCTTCAGCTTCATGCCGGGGAAGACGAGATCGGTGCACGGTGCGCTGAATTGCTTGGCGCGTTCGAAGGCGTCGATGGCTTGCGGTGAAAGCGGGACATTATGTGCCTTTCCCATCTTCAT
>JANMKS010000265.1:0-7311 GCA_031372155.1 Sphingomonas sp. | reverse complement strand
CGGTGATCATTCCAGAAGCATGTGGTCGCAGCCGACGTGATCGTGATTCCGCGCTCCTGCTCCTGCTCCATCCAGTCCATCGTCGCGGTGCCTTCATGCACTTCGCCGATCTTGTAGGACTTGCCGGTATAATAGAGGATCCGCTCGGTCGTCGTCGTCTTACCGGCATCGATGTGCGCCATGATGCCGATATTGCGATACATGCTGAGCGGATGGCTGCGGGCCATGACTTGTGTCCTTAGAAATTGGGAAAGCCGGACTGTCCGGCTCGCCCTGATATATAGTGTTCGAATCTACCAGCGGTAGTGGCTGAACGCGCGGTTTGCTTCGGCCATGCGGTGCGTGTCTTCGCGCTTCTTGACGGCGTTGCCCCGGTTGTTCGCGGCGTCCATCAATTCCCCCGAAAGTCGTGCCGACATGGTATGCTCGCTGCGGTTGCGCGCCGCGGTGATGAGCCAGCGGATCGCCAGCGCCTGCGAACGCTCGGTCCGCACTTCCACCGGAACCTGATAGGTCGCACCACCGACGCGGCGGCTGCGCACTTCGATGCCGGGCTTCACATTGTTCAGCGCATCGTGGAAAACACCGACCGGATCGCGCTTGGCACGCGCCTCGACGGTTTCCATTGCGGTGTAGACTATGCCTTCGGCAACAGCCTTCTTGCCGTCGAGCATGACGCTGTTCATGAACTTCGACAGGACGATATCACCATAGCGGGGATCGGGCAGAATGATCCGCTTTTCGGGACGACGACGACGAGCCATAGCTATTTCCTTCTAAACTTCAGCGGGTCCGGAACCTGTCCGGGGCTTACTTGGCCAGATTATTTGGGACGCTTGGCGCCATATTTCGAACGCGACTGCTTGCGGTCCTTCACGCCCTGCGTGTCGAGAACACCGCGCAGCACGTGATACCGCACGCCGGGAAGATCGCGCACACGACCGCCGCGGATCAGGACAACGCTATGTTCCTGAAGGTTGTGCCCTTCGCCCGGAATATAGCTGATGACCTCACGCTGATTGGTCAGGCGAATCTTTGCCACCTTGCGAAGCGCCGAGTTCGGCTTTTTCGGCGTCGTGGTATAGACGCGCGTGCAAACACCGCGCTTCTGCGGATTTGCTTCCATCGCAGGGACCTTTGACTTGGCCTTCTGCGGATCGCGGCCCTTGCGGACCAACTGGTTAATCGTCGGCATTTGAAGCCTTCACCTTTCGAGTGGTTACTTTGCCGGTGGACAACGGTGTCCGGGAAGCACGAAAAGACCCGGAGGCCTCAACGGCCCTCCCGGCCTTCATCACGCATCGGCAATGTTCAAGCTCACTGAGGCGGGATGTCCTGCCAAAGCGAGCGCGGCCCATAAGCGGAGAATCGGAGAAGGTCAACGGCGCGCTTCAGCCACCACTTTCACACGGTCTTAAAACCTGACCGTTAACCATGCCAGCGTGTTTAGCCCTCGCTCCTCTTGGTCGCGTTCAGTCGCGTGGGCACCGGCTCTTCCGGTCGTGATCGTGTATCTCGTCGTCGCGATGTGGTTTTCGGTCGCCTATCCTTTCCCCAGCCTGTTCGACGAACTTGCGCATCTTTCGGTCGTGCGCGCGCAGTTTGACCATCCTGACCTGTTCGCGGACACGCGCCATTACATGATGTTGCGTTCCGACGATCTTTCGCGTTGGTCGGTGCAGGGCAACGTCCTGAATCATCCTCCGCTATATTACCTGGGGCTTGCGCCCTTGCTGTCCATCGACGGATCCGTGATTGCAATGCGGCTCGTCAATGTTGCGCTCTCCACCGGCGCGCTGATCATCGCGATCGCTTCGGGGTGGCGCATTTTCAAAAGCGTGGCGGAACGCGCAGCTTTTGCCTTCATCGCGGCGTGCTTTCCGAAGGCCGCGATGATCGGCGGCATGATCAATAACGACAATCTGGCGGCCGTCGCGGCGGCGATCGTGTTTGCGGGCCTTGCCGGGGGGCCAGCGTGGATCATCGCTGCCGGTCTGGCGCTGGCCGGGTGGACCAAGCTTACTGCACTGATCGCGCTTTCGGTTGCGGTGTGCGTCAAGGCGTTGCTTGATCGCGAACAGGGGCTTTGGCGGCAGGCCAACATACTTGCACTGCTTGGCGCGGCAGTCGGGGCCATGCCCTATCTCGTCAGCTTCGTGCGCTCCGGTCAACTGTTCCACGTCAACGCCGCGATCTATGCAAGCGCGCCTGGAACCAAACCGGCCTGGAGCTTTGCGGACTACACTGGCGTCTTCTTTTCGGAACTGATCGGCAAATGGCCCGCCGCTGAGGCAAGCCTGCCACTATGGTTCGGCGCATTGCTTATTGCCGCGCCGGTCATTCTTGCGCTCCTTGGGAGCGTCGTAGACATCCGCGCAAGACGGATCGGAATCGCTTATGTTGCGGCTACTGCGGTCACTCTCGCACTGCACTTCGCGTTCGGATGGCAGTCGTTTCAAGCGATCGGCGACCTGACCATCGCCCAGACACGGTACTATAACGTGCTGTGGCCCGGACTCGCGCTTGCAGGGACGTCAGCTGTCGTCCGTCTGGGGCATGCACGACTGCTGGCATTTGCGGCTTACCTTGTCCCGACTGTCATCGGCGGAACGATACTCGCGCTGGTCTAGCTTCCCGCGTTTTCCTGAGGCCGCACGTAAAGCCGGGTTACGGTCGGCCAGGTCTTGCGGACGTCGGCTTCGATTTCTGACACGATGCGCTCGACGTCACCTGCGCCCAGGCGGTTGTCGAAGTCGACGGTCATCGCCGCCACGATCTGATCGGGCGCATTGTGCACTGTGATGATTTCGCCGATGCCCATGACACCGTCACGCGTCGCCGACATCCGTAAACCCTGAACAAGTTTCGGATCGGCGGCCTCACCTATCAAAAGTCCCTTTGCCTCACGCGCAAGGAAGATTGCGACTGCGGCGAGCAGGATGCCGATCAGGATCGACGCGGCGCCGTCGAACAACGGATTTCCGGTGATCTGGCTGAGTGCGAGACCGATAGCCGCAAAGACCAAACCCGCCATCGCCGCTCCGTTTTCCAGCAGGACGATGACGATCGTCGCGTCCTTGGTTTCGCTCATTGCGGCAAACCAGCTCTTGCCCCCGCGGTTCGCATCGAAATCGCGGAATGCCGCAAACGTCGATCCCCCTTCGAGCACGAAAGCGATGAAGAGCACGCCGTACGCGATCAAGGGCGATACCGCCGCTTCGGGCTCCAGCATGTGAACGATACCCTCGTAAACCGAAACGCCAGCACCCAGCGCGAACACCAGGATCGCGACGACGAAACTCCAGAAGTACAATTCGCGCCCGTAACCTGAAGGATGTCGCGCATCCGGCGGTCGCTGACTGCGCTTTTGGCCATAAAGAAGGAGCAGCTGGTTGGTTGAGTCCACGAGGCTGTGGACGCCTTCGGTCAGCATCGCTGAGGACCCTGTAATGGCCGCAGCAACGAATTTGGCGACGGCGATACCGACGTTCGCGCCAAGCGCGATCAGCAGGACGCGCGTGTTGCCCGCCTTCATGCGCGTTGCGCTCGCGAGGGTCGCACTTCAACCGAACGGGCGATGTCGTAGCCGATGAGCGCGGAACCCGCACCGAAAGCCCATCCACCGACCACGTCGCTTGGCCAGTGCACGCCCAGGAATACGCGCGACAATCCAATAGCCGCCGATAGCAAAACCGCGGCCCACACCAAGGCCGGCCGCCCGATCAACAGCGTTCCGAGCAACAGCACCACCATGGAGCCCGCCGCGTGGCCGCTCGGGTATGACAGGTTGCCGGGGTTATCGAGCCAAGGCACGAGTGTCGGACGCGCGCGACCGAACCCCTCCTTCATCGCGCTGTAACTGAAAATCGCCAGCGCGACAGTCGCGAGGAACACGATCGCCGACCGCCAGCAGCGCCGATAGATCAGCACGCACAAGGCCGCGAGAACGAACCAGCTGCGCACGCCCGGATCGCCGAGGCGCGTCACGAACTGCAGCGTTGCGATTAGCCAGTCGGGCGTAACTCTGGTGAACGCGACTGCCTTGAACAGCGGCACGTCGTACGCTCTCAGCAAGCCGCCCTGAGCCAAAGCGCCCAGAACCAGCGATCCCGCAACCAGTGACCCGCCGGCGACAAGCTTTCGTTTCAACGCCCGCCTTTCACCACCGTGCCGCCCTTGATGACGGTGTCGACTCTTTCGAGGAGGCGGACATCGCTGAGCGGGTCGCCTGCGACCGCGACGATGTCACCAAAGCGTCCGATCTGGATCGCGCCGACGTCGTCGGTTCGCCCCAGCGCTTCGCCCGCGTTCAGCGTGGCCGCGCGGATCGCCTGCATCGGCGTCATTCCCCATTCGACCATCTTGGCAAATTGACGCCCATTGTCACCGTGCGGATAGACGCCCGCATCGGACCCGAATATCATCGGCACGCCCGCGCGCACGGCGCGCTGGAAGGTCTGCCGCTGTTTCAGGCCGATCGCCTTTTCCTTGTCGAGGCTCTCTTGCTCGGTGCCGTTCGATGTGCCCGTGGCGAGGATGTAGTCGTCGTTGTAGATATCCATCGAGAACCACGTCTTGCGCTGCACGGCGAGTTTGATCGTCTCGTCGCTTGCCAGGCTGCAATGTTCGATGGTGTCAATCCCTGCGAGGATGGCTGTGCGAATACCCTCGTCGCCGTGAGCGTGTGCCGCGACCTTCAGGTGCAGCATGTGCGCCTCGTCGGCAATTGCCTTCATCTCCTCTAGGCTCAGTTGTTGTCCGCCGACACTATCGCCCAGCGAAAACACGCCGCCGGTCGCGCATATCTTGATTACCTGCGCGCCGTATTTGTGGAGCCAGCGTACCTTCGCACGTGCCTCTTCGGGCGAATTGATGATTGATGGGCTCATTTTGTCGAATGACGGCGGCAGCGAATTGTCGTCGCAATGCCCGCCCGTCGCGCCGATGGCATAGGTCGCGGTCACGATGCGCGGTCCGGGAACATAGCCCTCGTCCACCGCCTCGCGCAGTCCGACATCCTGAAAGTCGCCCGAACCTACATTCCGCACCGTCGTGAAGCCGGCGTTGAGCGTTTTCAGCGCATTGGCGACGCCAACCGCGCTCCAGAAACTGTCGGTATATTGCAGCGAGCGATAGCCGCCGACCTCCGCTAGCGATGTCAAGTGAACATGCATGTCGATCAGGCCGGGCAGTATCGTGCGCCCTGGCAAATCCACGCGCCTTGCCCCTTCTGGCACCGCGAGAGATCCCTGAGTCCCGATGGCGCTTATCCGCCCGTCGGTCACGATGACCAGTGGCCGATCAACAGTCCGGCCCGCAACGACATCGACCATGTGATCAGCCGAAATGGCGACGGTTTCTGCGGCGGCAGGCGTCGCCGCAAAAAGCGCACAGGCAACGGACAATCGAATCATGGACGGCAACCCCTTATTTGCAGGGGTCGTGCCCCCAATTCATGAGTGAATACCGCCACCGCGACGTTTTGACATCCTTTTCCGGCCCCTGGGCGGAGTGTCGTTTCACATAGCCCACGACCTTGGCCATGTGTGCATAGTCTGCGTCGGTAAGATCCGCCTTTTTCTTGCGCTTGATCTCGACAATGCGCCTGCCCGATTTGTGACCGATACTCTCGCCGGGGCCCTTGCCGTCATCCCCTTTCCAGCCGACGCCTTTGCTTTGCTCGGTATCGAGGAATTTCTCGATTGCAGTAGGTGTCATATTCACCGCCTTCTTGAAGGCGGCATAGATATCGGCGTGATCGGCTTTCGTCATCTACCCTGAACCGCGCTGTCGCTCTGCGGTTCCTCTCAGCGAATGCGTCTTCCGAAGCCCGGAGCCGATGGTCGAGGCGGCGCAGACGGAGGTCGGGAGTCTTGAGCCGTGCGCCCGGCAAGGTAACGCGCCATTACCGCATCGGGGTCGAAGTCGTCGGTTGCGCGCGCACCTTCCAGAGGGTCGCGGGTCTTGGCGAATGTCGGCGTAGACCTCGGCTCGGGCTCACTTCCGGCCACGCGCCCGAGCTGCCCGGCGCGCGCCAGGTCATCCAGCAGCGTCGGCAGCGCGCCTTTCGGCCAGTCGAGCAGCCGTTCGTCCAATTGGAACTTGTTACTTCCCAACCCGCCGCTCGCCAGCGTTACGACGAGGTAAAATCCAATGTCCTGCCTGATGAGGCCGAACATCGACGTTTGCCTCAGCGTTTCGCGGTGAATGCCCGTGACCTGCTTCCAGGGTACGGTCGCCTTGCGCCACAATGTCTTGATACTGAGGGACTGTCCGTCGAATTGCAAAGCAATGCAATCGCCCGCCGCTCGAGCGAACAGTGCAACCGCCACGAATGGCAGTGTCACGGCCAGGAAGACGCCCAGAAATTTGAAGGTGCCGTGGAAGTTCGCCGCCATCCAGACGCTGCCGACCGCGAGCGCCAGGCAACCGATTGCCTGCCCGATCATGTCGCCGCGTTTGTAATGAACTGTCTGCACCGGCGTACCCTAACGCAAGGGTCGCTAACGCCCGGTTACTCGCACTTTAGAAGTGTATTGCCCGCCCGTACGCGCCGAGCACGGATTCGTGCATCATCTCGCTCAGCGTCGGGTGTGCGAAGACGGTTTCCATCAGCGCCTCCTCGGTTGTTTCCAGCTGACGCGCGATGACATAACCCTGAATAAGCTCAGTCACTTCCGCCCCGACCATATGCGCGCCGAGCAATTCGCCGGTCTTCGCGTCAAACACTGTCTTTACGAAGCCTTCGGCCTCACCCAGCGCAATCGCCTTGCCGTTGCCGATGAAGGGGAATTTGCCGACCTTGACCTCGTGGCCGGTTTCCTTCGCCTTTGCCTCGGTCAGGCCGACGCTCGCCACCTGCGGCCGTGAGTAAGTGCAGCCGGGGATGTTCCACGTCTCGAACGCATGCGGCTTCTTGCCCGCGATTGCCTCGACGCACACAATGCCCTCGTGACTTGCCTTGTGCGCCAGCCAGGGTGGCCCCGTGACATCGCCGATCGCGAATATGCCGGGCGCGTTCGTTGCGCCGAAACCGTCGACCAGAATGTGCCCGCGCTCAGTCTTTACGCCTAGCGCCTCCAGCCCGATATCCTCGGTATTGGGCACGATGCCAATCGCGACGATGGCGTGGCTGAAATCATGCGTCGCGCCGCCGCTCTTTACCTTGATGCGTGCCTTCACGCCGCTCTCGGTCGCGACCAGGCTCTCGATCGTCGCCCCCGTCTGGATCGTGATGCCCTGCTTGGTCAGTGCCTTGGTCATGAACTCGCTGATCTCGGCATCCTCGACCGGCAGGATGCGGTCGAGCGT
>JANMKS010000210.1:0-14283 GCA_031372155.1 Sphingomonas sp. | reverse complement strand
AAGATGATCGCGACTGCCCAATCCTTCGAGCGGATGCCCGCCTGCATGAGCTTGATCTGGGTCGTCTTCAGCTGTTCTTCCTGAAGCACCTTGAACGACGACAGGATCGACCGCATCCGGTCGGTTGTCTCGTTCTTCTGCGTAAGCTTGGCGCGGCGCTTCGACGTCGACGCGACGATACCTGCCTTCAACTGCTCGCGGCGTTCGTTGAGCGCCTTCACGCGCTTGGCCATCGGATCGCGCACCGTGGTCGCGGCATAAATGGCAATCATCATGGCGAAGGTAGCGACGGCGGCCATCAGGGTCGCAACCCAGATAACGTCTAGCCCCAAGAAAGTCGGACCGGCTGCGGGTTCCATATTCGCGGTCCTCCCTAGATTTCGAAGCTGATCATGCGCGACATGATGAACGCGCCGATGGACATCCAGACCATCCCGCCGATGCCGGTGATGATAAGGCGCGTGTCGCTGAAGAATCCGGCCATGTAGGTCGGGTTGATGTTGTAAATCAGCACGAAGACGATGAACGGCAACGAGCCGATGATATACGCCGACGCCTTCGATTCAGACGACATCGCCTTGATCTTCAGCTTCATCTGCATCCGCATGCGGAGCACGTTGGCGAGGTTGGACAGCGTTTCGGCCAGGTTGCCGCCGGTCTCGCGCTGGATTTGCAGCGTGATGACGAAGAACTGGAATTCCGGCGTGCCCAACCGGTCCGCGGTTTCCTGAAGCGCGGTGTCCATCGTGCGGCCGATCTTGATCTTGTCGCCGACCGAGCGGAACTCGACACCGACCGGGCCCGGGATTTCCGAACCCACGATGCCGAGCGTTTCCGAAATAGGAAGCCCCGAACGCAGCCCGCGTACGAGCAGCTCGATCGCGTCGGGAAAGCGCTTGTTGAACTGACCGACACGGCGCTTGATCATGAATCCAACAGCCATGTGCGGCAGCAGAAGCCCCAGAAATGCGCCGACAAACATGGCCAGCAGGATGGGTGCGCCCTTCAGCACCAACAGCAGCCCGACGATTGCCAGGATCGCGATGCAGGCGCCAAGATATTTGCCCGGCGTCCAGTCCTTGCCCGTCATGTCGAGCCGCTTTTTGAGAAGCGCGCGGTTCGGCAGCAATTGCGTGGCAAGATTATCCATCTTGCTGTCGCGCTGTTGCTGGATACGCCGCATTTGTGCTTCGACGACAGCGCCTGCCGATCCGCTGTGCCTGTCGCGCAGGGCGTTCAGGCGTCGCACTTGTGCCTTTGCCTCGGACGGACCCGAGAACGCGAAGAAGACAAGCGCGACGACGCAGAGCGCGCCGACCGCCATGACCAGGATCGGAAGCATCGGCATGATGATCAGGCAGCCTTTGGCTTGGCTTTGCCGGGCAGCATTCCGCGTAACCCGGTCAGCTTGCCGAGCAGTGACCCCTTGCCTTTGCCGTTCGCCTCTTCGGCGGCGGCAGCAGCTTCATCGACTGTCGATACGAGGCGCGTCGCAACGTCCGCGACGGCAGTGCCCAGCTTGGTGCCCTTGCCGACCTCAGCAATCGTCTTGCCGAGTTTTGCCGCCTGGGTGACGACCTTGACATCCGCAGGCACGACATAATCGATTTTGCGCTCGATCGATGTTTCGAAGTCCTTGCGGCTGATCTCTGCGCCGCCGCTGGCGGGAACGCGGTTTGCCACGACCAGCACGTTGGTTTGGGGCGCGTTCGATTTCAGCCAGGACAACAGGCGGATCACATCACGCGCGCTGGCGAGCGTGAGCTCTGTCACGATAACGGTCGCGTGAACGTCGTTCATAAGGTGCGGATGTTGCACCAGCATGCTGCGCGGCAGGTCGATGACGGTGCACTCGAACGCGCTCCGCAGTTCTTCCTGCAACTGATAGAATGCGGCACCGTCGGTCAGCATGGGCTGGTTGATCGGTGCTTCGGCACTCAGCACGGCCAGCTTCTCGTTCGCCTTCACCATTGCGCGTTCGATGAAGAGGCCATCGATGCGGCTTGGATTTTCGATGGCATCGGTCAGGCCACGCCCCGGTTCCAGATCGAGCGACAATGCCCCCGTTCCGAAATGCACGTCGAGATCGAGCAATGCAGTCGAGCGCTGTGCCCGGTCGCCCATCAGCCAAGCGATCGACGTGGCAATTGTCGAAGCACCACAACCCCCCCGCGCACCGATGACGGCCGTCATGATATGCGGACGCTCGACGGTCGCCTCGGTGTGCTTGGGCGCGTTGAAAACGGCCTGAGCATGGGTGAACGCGTCACGGAGCTGATCGGGACTGAACGGCTTCAGGAGATAATCCTGGATGCCGCTCGCCACGAGGTCGCGGTAAAGGCGAACGTCGTTGACCTGACCCGCCGCAATCACGACGGTGCCCGGCTCGCAGACTTCTGCCAGCGCGTTGATGTCGTTCAGCGGATCGCCGCTTTCCGACAGATCGACGAACAGGATGTTCGGACTTGCCGAGACCGACAGGGTCTGGACCGCATTGCGCAGCCCGCCCTTGTTGATCTTGTCGACGGCCCAACCAAGCTCGACCGCAATGGGACGAATCTGCTCGGCGGTCATTTCGTCGCAGACGAATGCCGTGAATGGGTCGCGCGAGGCGCTGCCGCTACGCGTGGGAGACCAGGGGGCGTTCATTAGTTGGCGCTCCTCGTGTTTTCTTTTGACAGGCCCTGCGCGCCGGTCGGCGGCAGGGTACGATAGGATTTGATGGCTTTGCCGGCGGTTTGTGCGTCGGCAACCGAGCTTCCGCGGCCAATGATCAGGTCTTCCGGATTGGCGACCATCGCAGCCAGATTGGCGTTCGTCGCGCACCCGTAATTGGACATGGTGTTCGCGCCGAATTCCGGTTGCGATGCTCGGCTCCAGTCGGGGCAGCCAGGCACTTCGGCCTTTGATCGGCTGACAATGACGCGGAACGTGCCCGGCGCAACTTCGCCTTCGGTGACCGGTGCCGCCTCGTCAACGAGCAAGCCGTAGCGCGCCGCAACCGCAGCGACGCCGTTGCGCGACGCGGGATTGCCGCTCGGGTCGTCCACGGAAATGCGATCGCCGTAGCCGACACGAAGCGATTCCAGCCAGCCCGACAGGCGACGTTCGTCCTCGCCGTTCAGGCCGGCGGGCACGTCGTAGACATAGTCGGTTCGTGTGACGACCGGCTGGTGCACCGATTCGAGGCCGCGATTTTTTGTCCCGCCGCATGCCGCGAGCGAAAGCCCGAGTGCGAGCAGGGGAAGGAGGCGGATGTTACGCATGGTCATAATCTCCTTCGATCAGCGGCTGAAGCCGGGCGCGGCAAATGCGGCACCCTTGCCCGATTTGGCGGACGGAGCGGCGGCGGATGGCGCGAGCATGGCACCTACCTGCGGCCGAACGACCGTGGACGGCGGTGCCATGCTTGGCTTGGGCCGTTGTTCGCCGGTGTGCCCGCCAAAGCTTTGGCCAAGCAGCAGGCGTTCCGCGTCATTGGGCGACGTGTAGCCATCGGTCGGCAGCGCGATCTGGTTCGCCGACACCGGCTTCACGAGATACGGCGTGACGATAATCATCAACTCGGTTTCCTGGCGCCGGAACTTGTTCGACCGGAACATCGCGCCCAGCACTGGAACGTCGCCGAGGCCGGGGGCCTTGTCGATTGAGTTGGTGTTGGTGTTACGCATCAGCCCGCCGATGACGAAGCTTTGCCCGGAACCAAGTTCGACCGTGGTTTCGGCGCGACGCGTGGTCAGCGCGGGAACGCTGAAGCCGTTGAGGACGATCGAACCGTCGGTGGACAGCTCGGACACTTCGGGGCGAACCCGCATCGAAATGCGTCCGTCGGCAAGGACGGTCGGCGTGAACGCGAGGCTGACGCCGTATTGCTTGTATTGGATCGTGATCGTGCCCAGATCCTGGCTGATCGGGATCGGGAATTCGCCACCTGCCAGGAAGCTCGCCGTCTCGCCCGAAAGTGCAGTCAGGTTGGGTTGTGCCAAAGTCGTCACGAGGCCGTCGTTTTCGGCAAGGTCGAGCGCCGATGCGACGTCGAGGCCGAACAGGCGACCAAGGAAGCCAAGGCTGGTCTTGCCAGCGCCAAGGCCTAGGTTCTTGAAGTCACCGACTGTCGCGCCGCGCGTGATGAACTGACCGGTGGTGGGATCGAAAGGCAGCTTAAGCGTGCCCGCAGGGAGCCCATAGAGCGTTGAGGCATCGAGCTGCGGAAGGCTGCTCAAGTCCTGCGTGCCGATCGAACCGAAATTGCGACCTTGGGCGACGCCGACCGACAGGCCGCTGCCGTTGATGTCTCGGGTCAACAGGTTGACACCGATTTCCTTAACGAGCGAGCGACTGACTTCGGCGATCTTCACCTGAAGATTGACCTGAAGCGGGGTTGCCGTCCGCATCCGCGAGATGACCTGCGTCCCCTCGCCGACAAATGCCTGGACCAGGCGTTCGGCCTCCGCGCTGTCTTCGGGACCGGCAACCGTGCCGGTCAGGAGGATCAGCCCGTTCATGGGTGTCGCCTGGATGACCGCATCGGGCATCGCCAGTTTCAGCATCGAGTCGAGCGAGTTCGAATTGACCCCGACCCGAACGTTCGTCGAATAGACGACCGCGCCGCCCTTGGTCGTTGCATAGACGGTCGCTTCGCCCTTGGCCTTGCCAAAGACATAAAGCTGGGTCGACGAACGTACCTGCACGTCCGCGATTGCTTCGTTCGACACGAACACGTCGCTCATCGGAGCAGGCAGGTTGATCAGCTGACCGCGGCCGACCGACAGAACGGTCTCTCCGGTCGGGCGCTGCACACCGGCTGGCATGCGGGGCTCGACGCGGATCGCGGGCTTGACAGCGGCACGGTGGACCCGGGTCGGTGCCGCATTGGCGACCAGCCCGATTGCGAGCGCAGTGCCGAGGGCGAGTGAACCCGCCAGACGCTTTGACTTGGACTTCATGTTACTTGCCCCCCACCGGAACTTCGGTGACATTGTTGCCGCGCGCGACCCGAACCGTCGGACCCTGTTTTGCACCCATGAGTGCGCTCATCATTCCCGAAAGCATGGCACCGGCACCACCCGACGGGGCTGGCGTCTGCGATCCTTGCTCCGAATTGTTCGACGAACCCTGACTCGGCACCGTGCGGCGGGCGAACCGCGACACATCGGCACCGGTGACATAGGTCGTGTTGCTGTCGCTGGGGCGAGATGCCACGGCCACGAGCATTTTCTTGTCGAGCTTTCCGTCGACCCCGCTGGGGACCGAAACCTCACCAGCCGCAATCGCGCGGTCTAGATCAGCCGCATTGTCGGCGATCGAGCGCAAGCTGAGCGAGAGTTTTCCGTCACTCTGAGCAACGGCGATCTTCTCGGCAATGCGCGGGGTGACTTCGAGTGTTACCGTCGCGAAGGGGAGCACGGCGCGTACACCCTTTTCGTCTTCTGAATTGGTGCGCTGATCGGTGGCCAGCACGCGAAGATTGCGAACGATCGTTTCGGCCGTCTTCAGGCCCGAACCGCCGTTTTCGCCGGTGATTGTCTGCTGCCAGATCAGGTCGACGCGGTCGCCGGGAAAGGCAAAGCCGCTGACGCCCTTTTCGCCCGACACTGTAATCGAGACGGCGCGCATGCCCGGCCCGAGTGCGGCGGCAAGGAAACCACGGTCGCCCGGCTTCACAAGCGAGCCTTGAGTGACCGGCTGTCCCGCCGAAACGGCGTTGCGTACGACTGTACCCGCAAGCGTCTGCGGATCGGCGACGCCTTTCAGGTAATAGGCGTTCTGGATGAGCTCCTTGGGCCAGGGCTGATAGCGGAAGCTGTCGGGCTCGATGATCGTCCCGACAGGCAAAGCCCGCGTTGCGACAAGTACCTCTGGGCCGGTCGCGACAACGACGGTCGCGTTCGCAGCTGGGGCACCCGACTGGCCGAACATGTTCTTGGCCATGACGGCAGTGACAGCCGCGATGACAAGCGCACCGACGAGCAAGGCAATCTTTTTGGGCTCCATGACGTGAAGGCGCCTCCAAGCGCAGGTCCGTTGTTCCGTCAGACCTCTTCAAGCAAATTGGTTAAAATATCGTTGGGAGAATCGCCCAGAGGCCGCCGGCCGCAATCGCAATGCCGTAAGGAATTTCGGGTCGGCCAGGGTCGCGACGCAAATGATGGCGGACGATCATGGCCAGTGTCAGCACGCCTCCGACGACGGCCATTACCGTCAATATGGTCGCCATGGTACCGAGCGGAAACCACAGCGCGAGCGCGCCGATAAGCTTTACGTCGCCGCCGCCCATCGCGCGCAGGACGAAAAAAATCATGAACAGCAGGAATAGCCCTAGCGCCAGAATAAGCTGAAGGCCGACGTCGGGCCAAAGTGCATAGCCGTTCGTCCACCACCAAAGCGGTGCGCCGAGCGCGATGCCGCCGGTCAGCCAGTTCTCTATGATGCGCCGCCGCCAGTCGTCGACGCAGGCATAAACGAGCGCAGCGGCCAATGCCGCGAGCAGCGCGCGCACGAAGAAAATGGTTTCCATGCGCTTAAGCCCTAGACGCCGAGCCTTGCCAAAACGTAACCGTGGCTGCGTATGATAATCGATCGGCGCGCAATTCCAGCTGCGGCAACCTTTACAATGACGGCGGCGGGCGACGGCTGGCCGTTGCGGACGTATGCACAGCCCGCCAAGGGAAATGCCCGAGGATCGATCCTGTGGCTGGGAGGCCGCGGCGACATCGTGGAGAAATACGTCGAGACTCTCGATGGCTGGAGCAGCGCGGGGTGGGACATCACAAGCTTCGACTGGCGCGGGCAGGGAGGATCAGGGCGTGTTGGTGCGAATCCTTCGGTGGGGCACATCGATGATTTCGCTATCTGGATCGACGATCTTGCCGAGTTTTACGCCGGTTGGGCGTTGCGGATGCCTTTGCCCCATATTGTTATGGGACATTCCATGGGCGGGCATTTGGTTCTGCGCGCGCTCGCAGAGAGGCGCATTGCGCCTGATCGTGTGGTGCTCGTCGCACCCATGCTGGGGTTCGACACCGGGATACTGCCGTTTCCGCTCGCCGTTGCCATTGCCCGGTTGCTTGGCTGGGTGACGAGTGACTTGCGGCCGGCGTGGAAGCATAACGAGCGGCCCTCTCCGCCGGGCGCTTCGCGGCAGGCTTATCTGACGCATGATGACGAGCGCTACGCCGATGAGTTGTGGTGGAAGGAAGCTGACCCTTCGCTTGCGCTGGGCCCGCCCAGCTGGGCCTGGCTTGCTGCCGCATACGCCTCGATCAGCGTGCTGAACAAATCCGCCGCGATTGAAATGATAGCTACGCCGGTTCTTGTCCTGTGTGCCGACGCAGACAAGCTGGTCAGCCCGAAAGCCATCCGCAATTATGTCGAGCGCCTTCCCAATGCGCGACTGGTCGCATTCGGCGACGATACGGCCCATGAAATCCTTCGGGAGCGCGACGAAACGCGCGCGCGCGCGCTTGCCGCAATTGCGGAGTTCCTTGCGTGACATATGATTTCGCAATTGTCGGTGGCGGCATTGCCGGCGCCAGTATCGCGGCCGAGCTTGCCCCTTATGCCTCTGTCGTATTGCTGGAAGCCGAAGATCAGCCAGGCTATCATTCGACCGGCCGGTCCGCGGCGTTTTGGCACGAGACTTTAGGCGGTCCCCTCGTTCAGCCGCTGAGCGTCGCGTCGCTGCCGACGCTCGAGGGTGGCGGGTTCCTGTCGCCACGCCAGTCGCTGAACGTGGCCGAACCCGAGAACGTAGATTTGCTCGACCTGCTCGAAGCCAGGTTCAGGGGAACGGGCGCGAAGCTTAGGAGGCTGGATCATGAGGGTGTAAAACGTTGGGTTCCGCGTGCCAAACCCGTGCTCGTAGGCGGTGTAATCGAAGAGATTTGTTCGGACATCGATGTGGGGGGACTGCTGAACCATTATGTCGGCGCGTTTCGCAAGGCCGGTGGGGTGGTCGAAACCGGCTTTCGGGTCGACCGCCTGAGCAATGGTGATACATGGCAGCTGTCGTCATCGGGCCATGCCATCGCGGCGAAGACGGTGGTGAATGCGGCCGGGGCTTGGGCCGACCCGGTTGCCCTAATGGCGGGCGCGCGTTCGGTCGGCATCGAGCCCAAGCGCCGGACGATCGTGCAGGTGCGCGTCGACGGCGATGACGTGCCAGACGACCTGCCGCTGACGATCGACATCGCCGGGACGTTCTATTTCCGGCCGGAAGGCCGCAATCGGTTGTGGCTTTGTCCGCACGACGAGACCGCGACCGAGCCTTGCGACGCCGCACCCGAAGAACTCGATGTCGCTATTGCGATCGACCGTTTCGAAACAGTGACGGACTGGAAAGTCGTCGCAGTCGAAAACAAATGGGCGGGACTGCGCAGCTTTGCCCCCGACCGTTTGCCCGTTTTCGGTTTCGACCCCGATGTCGCGCGCTTCTTCTGGTGCGCAGGACAGGGCGGCGTCGGTATCCAGACGGCGCCCGCCATCGCCAAACTCTGCGCAGCGTTGCTGCTCGATCGAGCGCCCGATCCGGTCGTCGCCGCAATAGATCCCTCGCCTTTCTCGCCGCGCCGGTTCAGCAATGGTGTCGAAGACTAATTCAGGTTAGTCTCAGACCTTCAACAAGGGAGCGGTGGCCATGGCACATTATTTCGAAATCAAGACGAACAAGGCCGGCGATCATGTCGCCTATTTCAAGTACAATGCAGAACCGATCTTCTGGACCGAGGGCTACAAGTCGAAAGCCGGAGCAAAGAATGCCATTGAGTCGATTTTGAAGAACGGGCCGGGCGCGGAGATTCGTGACGACGAATAGCCGCTGCTGCTAGGCTGCGCGCGCGGCATCGCTCGCAAGGCGGTCCGCGCGTTCGTTTTCGGGATGGCCCGAGTGGCCTTTCACCCATAACCATTCGATGCGATGTGGCTTCGCAGCGTTGAGCAAATCCTGCCAGAGGTCGGCGTTCTTCACGGGCTTCTTGTCCGCAGTGCGCCAGCCGTTGCGCTGCCAGCCTTTAATCCATTTGGTCAGGCCGTCCATTACGTAGCGGCTGTCGGTCGAAAGCGTGACGCGGCATGGCTTCGTAAGGGCGTTCAGCCCTGCTATCGCGGCCATGAGCTCCATGCGATTGTTGGTGGTTTGAGGATCTCCACCCGACAGTTCCTTCTCATGCGTGCCCATCCTGACGATCGCGCCCCAGCCGCCGGGCCCGGGATTGCCCTTGCATGCGCCGTCGGTGGCAATCTGGACGTGGGGAAGCTCAGTCATGCCAGTGTAGGCAGGAGTCTGGCGAAATCGGCGTCATAGGCCCTCACACGCCGCCACAAGGCTAGGGGGTCCTTGCGTGTGACCAGTGCGTCGGCAGGGGTGTTCAGCCAGTCCCAGGCGCGTGACAGCGTGAACCGGATGCACGCGCCGACAGCGAGATTGCCGAAGCCCGAACGCTCCTCATCGCTCAGCGGGAAATGCCGCGCATAGCCCTCGATGATCGCATCGCCCACCGTCTGGTCGAACTGACGTCCGGTGTTGTCGAACGCCCAGGCTACGTGCATCACCGCGAGGTCGTACAGACGGATGTCGGTGCATGCGAAATAGAAGTCGATCAGGCCCGTGACGCGGTCGCCGAGCATCAGCACATTGTCGGGGAACAGGTCCGCGTGAATCGCGCACCGATCCAGCCGAAAATTGTCAAAGTTGGCAGCCAGGTCGCCAATCGCGAATCCGAGGTCGCGGTGAAGGCCGGGGGCAATGGTGTCGAGGCTGATGCCGCAGCGGTCGTACAAGCCCTGCCATGTCGGCTGTCCCATCGAATTGCTGCGCGTCGGCACGAAATCGGCGGCGGCACGATGCAATCGCCCGAGCGCCTCGCCGGCGGCATGGGCCTGCGCGGGCGTTGGATGCGAAACCGATACGCCGGGCAGAAACTTGATCAGGCAGGCGGGTCGGCCTTCGAGTTGCTGGATCTCGACACCGGCGCGGTCCTTGATTGCGGGCGGAACCGGCAGCCCCTTTGCATCGAGGTGTCCGAGCAGCGCCATGAAATACGGCAAGTCGGACGCATCGACCCGCTTTTCATAAAGGGTGAGGATGAAGCGCCCCAGTGTCGTATCGACCAGATAGTTCGAGTTCTCGACACCCTCGGCAATGCCTTTCGCGGAAATCAGTTCACCGACGTCGTAACGGGCCAGGAAGATCGCCAGCGCCTCTGACGACACCGTCGTGTAGACCGCCACCTCAGGCGGCGAGCCCGCGCGGCAGCTTGAACGACATCGTTTCCACCGCGGACTCGATCTCGGTCTCCGTGACGTCGAAGCGTTCGGAAAGCGCTGCCACGACCTCACGCACCAGAATCTCGGGCGCCGAGGCGCCTGCCGTGATACCGAGCGTCGCCGGTGTGCCGAGCCAATCGAAGTCGATTTCCCCGGCACGTTGTATCAGCCGCGCCCTGACCCCGTTGCGTTCGGCGACCTCGACAAGCCGGAGCGAGTTGGACGAATTGGGAGCACCGATGACCAGCATGGCTTCGCATTCATGGGCGATGCGCTTCACGGCTTCCTGGCGGTTCGACGTCGCGTAGCAAATGTCTTCGCCGCGCGGACCTTGAATAAGCGGAAAGCGCTGTTTGAGAGCCGCCACAATTTCTGCAGTATCGTCGACTGAAAGCGTGGTCTGAGTCAGGAATGCAAGACGGGACTCGTTGCTTGGGGCCAGAGCGGCGACGTCCGTCAGCGTCTCGATGAGAGTCATCGAACCGGGCGGAACCTGGCCAAAAGTGCCCACGACCTCCGGATGCCCCCTATGTCCGATAAAGATGATGTGCCGATCGCCATCGACCAGCCGTTCCGCCTGTCGATGAACTTTGGATACCAGGGGGCAGGTGGCATCGAGATAATCCAGCCCGCGCTTGTCTGCATCCGCAGGCACGCTTTTGGGCACGCCATGCGCAGAAAAGACGACGGGCGCGCCGTCGGGCACCTCGTCGAGCTCGTCCACAAATACTGCGCCCTGCGCCTTCAGCGCATCGACGACGTAGCGGTTGTGCACGATTTCATGGCGAACATAAACCGGGGCGCCATGCTTTTCGAGGGCAAGCTCGACGATGCGGATCGCGCGGTCGACGCCGGCGCAAAAGCCGCGCGGAGCAGCGATGTAAAGAGCAAGGGCGGGTCGTGTCATTGTCGCCGCCTCTACGCGATTGCTTGCGCGCGCGAAAGCCGGTTCCTATGGAGGCAGCAGTATCGCATCGCGTGAGGATCGCACTCCCTTGAACAAGCTCTTGCCGCTTACCGCCCTCGTGCTTTTGTCAGCCTGTTCGCGGGATGGCGAAATCGATCAGACGGGCGGTATCGCGATCACGCGCAGTGCATGCCCCGCAGTGGCCATTCCTGCCCAGACCGGCGACATTACTCTGTTCAACCCCGTTACGAGTACGGATGCGCGCGCGATCGATGTCACCGCAAATATCACGGATGTTCGTGTAGCCTGTGGCGATCAGACCGCGGACGTCGTGGCCGAAGCCACGTTCGAGGTACAGGCGCGGCGAGCAAGTGCGTCGGGCGCTCGGCAAGTTGTTTTGCCTTACTTTGCTACAGTTGTCCGTGGCGGCAATACGGTCGTCTCGAAGCGTGTCGAGCGGGTGACGATCAACTTCGCCGACGGGCAGGTGCGCGCGTCGGCCACGGCCAAGGGAGGCGCGGTCATCAACCGTGCCGCGGCGACTCTGCCCGAGGATGTCCGCGCCAAGCTGACCAGGAAGCGCAAGCCCGAGGACGCCGACGCCTCCATCGATCCGTTGTCCGCGCCCGATGTTCGCGCCGCCGTGGCGCGCGCCAGCTTCGAACTGCTGGTCGGGTTTCAGCTGACGCCGCAGCAGCTTCAATACAACGCCACGCGCTAAGCACGATTGACACGAATCGGTACGGCTCCCATGCGGGCCAATGCCAATTGCCGGGCAACCGGGAAACGGCCGCGCGGGAGAGTGTGACGTCGGGCAACCGGCAGCACCGCCGAAGGAGCAACCGCCCCGGAATCTCTCAGGCAACCGGACCGCGCGGACGACAAGGCAACTCTGGAAAGCGCAACCGTTTCGGCGGTTGCCACCGAAGGGGTAAGCCCGGGCGACGAGCCGGGGTCAAAGCTCTCAGGTTTCCGTGACAGAGGGGGCAGTCTGAACGCCGGGGCGACCCGGACTGGCTGCACTTTGGACGGGACCGGCATGAGCGACGAACTGACAGAAATCTTGCCTCTCGACAGCTGGCACCGTGCGCGGGGCGCGCGGATGGTGCCATTCGCAGGCTATCACATGCCAATCCAGTATGAAGGCATTATTGCCGAACATCTTTGGACACGTGCGCATGCCGGGCTGTTCGATGTCAGCCATATGGGGCAGGTGCTGATTTCGGGCGAGGGTGCGGCCGAAGCGCTCGAGGGACTGCTGCCGAGCGATATCGTCGGTCTCGGGCGCGAAAAAGTGCGCTATTCGCTGCTATTGAACGACGAGGGCGGTATCCTTGACGACGTGATGGTCACCAACCGGGACGACGGGTTTTACGTCGTCGTCAACGGTGCGGTGAAGCACGACGACATCGGGCATCTGCGCGAATTCCTGTCGGACGAGATCACGATCAACCACATGGAGGACCGCGCGCTGATCGCTGTTCAGGGCCCGGATGCGGTCGCCGCAGTGGCGCGTGTCGTGCCGGGGATCGACGCATTGTACTTCATGGAGAGTGCGCGGTTCGGCGATCTGTGGATCAGTCGGTCGGGTTATACCGGCGAGGACGGCGTCGAGATTTCGGTGTCGGCCGTTGAGGTCGAAGCGCTTGTCGAAGCACTATGCGCGCAGCCCGAGATCAAGCCGATTGGGCTGGGTGCACGCGATTCGCTCCGGCTAGAGGCGGGGCTGCCGCTTTACGGACATGATTTGAACGAGGAAACTGATCCGGTTGCAGCGGGCTTGACGTTCGCTATCCAGAAACGGCGGCGCGAAATTGGCGGGTTCCCGGGGTTCGATCGGATCTCGGGGATGCTTGACAAGGGTGCGCCCACCCGGCGCGTGGGCTTGCTGGTCGAAGGGCGGCTCCCCGCGCGCGAAGGCGCGGCAATCTTTGTGGGCGACAGGAATGTCGGCGCGGTGACGTCGGGCGGCTTCTCGCCCAGCCTGCAAATACCGATCGCGATGGGCTATGTGGCCGCCGATTGCGCCTTAAACGCTACGCAACTGGAGATCGATGTGCGCGGAAAGCGGCTGAACGCGACCGTGACCACGATGCCTTTTACCCCCCATCGCTACCATCGCAAAGGGAAGTTCTGATGCGTTATTACACCAAGGACCATGAGTGGATCGACGTCGATGGCGACACCGCCACGGTCGGCATTACCAGCTATGCCCAGGCGCAACTCGGCGACGTCGTGTTCGTAGAAGTGCCGGCGAGCGGGACCAAAGTCGCCAAGGGCGGCGAGGCTGCGGTGGTCGAGTCGGTCAAGGCGGCCTCGGACGTATATTCACCGGTGTCGGGCGTCATCAGCGACGGCAATCCCTCGCTCGAGAGCGACCCAAGCCTCGTCAACTCGGCGGCCGAGAGTGCAGGCTGGTTTTTCACGATCGTGCTTGAGGACACAGCCGAACTCGAAGGGTTGATGGACGAGGCGGCGTACAAGGCCTTTGTGGAGACGCTGTAATGCGGTATCTGCCCCTGACCGATCCCGACCGGAATGCGATGCTGAATGTGATCGGCGCGCCCGACATCGACGCGCTGTTCGTCGATGTCCCTGAGGAGGCGCGGCTGAGCGGCCCGATCCGCGACTTGCCCAACCACATGCCGGAAATGCTGGTGGAGAAGCATTTCTCCGATCTGGCACGGCGCAACCGGGCGGCGGCGCATCATCCGTTCTTCCTCGGCTGTGGTGCGTACCGGCATCACGTTCCGGCATCGGTCGATCACCTGATCCAGCGCGGCGAATTCCTCACCGCATATACGCCGTATCAGCCGGAGATCGCGCAGGGCACCTTGCAGATGCTGTTCGAGTTCCAGACGCAAGTCGCGCGGCTGTTCGGCTGCGACGTCGCCAACGCATCGATGTACGACGGGTCGACCGCATGCTGGGAAGCGATCACGATGGCGGGGCGTATCACCAAGCGGAAGCACGCGGTGCTGTCGTCGGGATTGCACCCGCACTACGTCAGCGTGGCGCAGACGATGGCGCGGTTCACCGGTGATGTTCTGGATACGGCGGCACCCGAGCTAGTCGCGGAGACCGATGTGGAGCGCCTAGTTAACACGGTCGAC
>JANMKS010000204.1:0-12957 GCA_031372155.1 Sphingomonas sp. | reverse complement strand
TTCCAGTGAGAGCACATCCGCGTCCGCTCGGACGATATCTTCGATCCGCCCGCACGCACCTGACAGCTCGACAAGATTCGGTGCCAGCCGCGGAGTCACTGCTGTCGCGAGAATGCCGGCCAGACGATCGCTGAGCCGTTGGGCCGTTGCGGGGAATGCGCGGCCGCTGCGGCCAACGTCACTGGCGTCACCTCCGTATGCAATCTCGACCAGCGATGTTGCAGTCGTGCGTGGAAATCCGACAAATCCGCGCCGCTTGCCGATGGACACGGCCGAAAGTCGCGCATCGTCGCCGAGCTGCGCGCAACATTGGTCGACTTTACGTGGCGTCGCGTGTGAAAACGCGAAAAAGTATTCCGCATCGCGCGTTCTGGCCTGGTGCAGACCGCGCTCGAAGCTCGCGAGGAATGAAGCCGAGGGCCGATCCGTAGCGGGAAATGCCAGGGCGGCCCCAGTCATTGAACCACGAACCCGGTGAAATAGACAGTATCTATTCCGCCGACCTCACCCCGCGCCACAAGCGCCTTGTTCAACTGCTTCCTGAGTTCGATCGCGAGGCGCCGCTTGCCCTCCTGCGTAGCAAGGATTTCGTATTTCTGGTCGGCGACGGTCATGAGCACCGCGGAGCGTAGCGCCGGCTCATGCGTCTTGAGAGCCTCGACGAACTTCTCGTCCTGCGTGGTTCCGAGCGACACCGAAAGCTGCACGAACTCCGCACTGTCCTTCAGGTTGGAAGTGAACGGCTGCTGGAGCGCGTAATAGCTGGTCTCATGCTCCGGTTCGGCTCGTTTCTGAGTGGCAGCCGACGCGCTCGCGAAGGCTTGAGGATTCAGAATGAACAAGCCACCAGCGACGCCGACGCCACCCATGATCAAGGCGACAATGAGGGGTAAGACCTTGCGAAAAACGCCTGCCCTTTTTGCCATGTTCAAAGGCGGGTCGTCGCTCATTGCAGGATCATCCTTCATGCGTAACGCCCCGGAAGAGCCACTGTTCGGATCACCGGACCCTGCGCCGATGGCTTGATGCGCGCCGCTGGTGCGGGCTTCGATCCTCGACCGCGCGCTGACGTATTGAGATCGACAGAAATCTGGGCGAACGGAATTGCGGCGCTTTGTCGCGCGAGCATCGCTTCTGCCTGCTGCAGGGCGACGGCGGCTTGAGGCGTTTCGGCTGCCATTGAAAGCGTGCGACCCTCTTCGCCGGAAGCAATTCTGACCGCTATGCGACCAAGTGTTGCCGGCCGGACATCAAAGACAAGTTCCGCGCCCTCGGCACGCTTGGCCACTTCCAGTGCGATATGCTGCAAGGAAATATGCATGGGCACAGTGCGCGTCAGGGGGGCGGTCTCGACACTATGAAATGTCGTACCGGGCAAAGGTCTTCGCTCTCCGGCCAGCACCGTGACCAGGCGTGGGCTTGTGAAGTCTGGCGTTTCGCTGCGCTCGCTTTTTGTTGCGCGCTCATCCAGTTCGACGATCGCGATGTCCGCCGGTGACGCTAGCGGAATGGCAGCGTGGGCGACCGACGAAGCGACAGTCCGCGCTGCGACTTCGGCAGCGGCCGCGACCGATTGACTCTTCGATGCCTGACTCGAAGGGCTACCCCCGCCCTGCAAGACTGTGAGATCGAGGAGTGCGGACGGATCGCATACCGACGGGTCGACGCGTTCGACACGCTCGCTCCCTTCGTGGTCGACACTGGCAACCTCGCCATCCTCAACCGCACCGTCCTCGGCCTTCACGGCAGCGGGCTGCGGAACATTTATAAGAGGGCAGAGATCCAAACCGTGTGGTCCCGTGGGCACGGACACGGCCGCCAGCATTTTCGCGAACGCTTCGTCTCCCGCCGCAACGGTTGACGCAGTCGTCGCGCCACTGTCCGCGAACCCTGAACTAATTGCTGTGATCACGGGCGTGCCGACCCTGCAATGGGAACCGCCCTCGCATCACACTTGCGCTGCTCGACGCCCGCAGCGCTTCGCTTGAATTCGATGGAAAGGTCGAGCGCAGTCCGCGCCGCGGTTCTGGTCGCGGCGAATACGACCCTCTCGCTGTCGGCCCGTACAAACGCCTGGTCCGCCTGCAACCGTGCCAATGCAATCCGTTGCGACAGTTCGAGCCTCGCGGCCAGCACGCTTGCGGGCTGCGCACCGATGCCGGCCGCGCAATCCAGGCCCGCGTTGTCGATGCGGGCCAAAGCCAGCCGGCAACGCCGCGCGACGTTGGCCGCTTGCACCTGATCCTGCGATGCTCGACGAAAGTCGGCAACGCGGGTCAGTACCAGCGTATCGTTCCGTGTACGGCGGGTCACGACGCGAACTCCGCGATCAGCGCCGCGATGCCCTCTTCCGGATCGATCCGTTCGTCTTGGGCCTGCTTTATGAAGCGCAGAATGGAGGGTCGAGCGTCCAGCGCCTCATCGACCAAGAAGTCATTTCCTGCACGGTACGCGCCCATCAGTGCCAGGTCGCGGTTTTCTTCCGCTATCGACCATAAGCTACGAACACGCGCTGCCGCCGCCTTGTGCGCGGGATCGACGATTTCGTTCATCACCCGGGACAACGACCGACCGATATCGATTGCGGGAAACACCCCCTGCTCGGCCAGGCTCCGGCTGAGGACAATGTGGCCATCCGCGATCGCGCGCGCAGCATCGATGACCGGATCGTCCTGATCGTCGCCCTCGGCGAGCACCGAATACAGAGCGGTGATCGACCCTCCGCTTCCGGTGTCGTTGCCACAGCGCTCGATCAAGTCGGGTATCAGCGCCAGCGCCGAAGGCGGATAGCCTTTCATGGTGGGCGTCTCGCCGATGCCGAGGCCCAATTCTCTCTGGGCGTGGGCAACGCGCGTCAGGCTGTCCACGATGAGCAGCACATTTTGACCGCTGTCGCGAAAATACTCCGCGATCGTCGTCGCGCGCTGAACACCACGGATGCGAAGCAGCGGAGAGCAATTTCCGGGAACGGCGATCGTCACGGTCTCGCGCTGCCTTCCGGATGCTTTGATCGCGGCAACAAAGTCGGTGATCTCGCGGCCGCGCTCACCGATCAATGCCACGACGACGACGTCCGCTTGCGAACCGCGCATGATTTGCTGGATCAGGCTCGATTTACCGACGCCCGAAGCCGCGGACAGGATCAGGCGCTGGCCCCGTCCCAACGAAATCAGGGCGTCGATTGCCCGTACACCTGTGGCAAATGGTCGGTTTATTGATCCGCGCGCAAGAGCACTTTGTGCAACCCCGCGTCCGTCGCGATGGGTGAGTGTGAAGATCGGTCCCTGCCTATCGGCGGCGTCGCCGAATGCGTCGAGCACGCGCCCCTGCAAGGCGTCCCCGACCCCGACATCGACCGACGAGCGGGCTTTTCTGACAGCCGCATGCGGGGTTGGAGATGCATCGGGCTGAAGCGAGATGAGGACTGCGGCGTTCCCTTCGAACCCGACGACCTCTGCCCGCATGTCGTCGCCCCCCGCGCAAGCGACCAGCGCTCCTGTGCCCACCGGCCACGGAAATCCCGTCGCGCGCAGAAACGGCCCGCGCACCGAGATCACGCGCCCCACTCGTGTGGGGGCAACGGAGGAAACGGCCCACGCGTCCAGCATGCGCCCTGCCTGGGCAAGCGCGCTCATGATCCGATGCCCATCGCGTCGATCGCTTCGTGCAGGCGACGTAAGGCAGGCTCTACGCCATCCTCGACGACCTCCGCGCCGATACGGAGTTGCAGAGTTCCACGAGCAAGCGCCGGGTCGAAAATGGCGCGCACGTCGATCTTGAACGAATGGAGCAAAGCCAAATCGTCGGGATGCGCGGCCAGGACAGGGTCAGTCGCTTCAACGACGAGCGCCGCAAGCGCGTTTGCCCTTTGCAAGAGCAGGTCCTCATCGATCGGCGCTCGACCCACGATGTCGCCCACCAATCGCAAGACTGCCTCCACCATCATAGTGGCAAGCAGGCCTTGCGAAGGCGATTGCAGCGACTGAACTGCCTCGATCAGCGCCCGAAGTTCTGCCTTTTCCTTGAGTGACAGGTCGAGGTCGGCATCTGTTGCCGTGGAGCGATCAACATCCTGACCCTGACGTGCGAAGTCTACGGTACTTTCGCAATCGACGGCGGGGCCGTGCCCCCAAAGGTCGGCAGCTTCTGCTATCTCGGCGAGATGGCCGGGCCAGACGTCAAACATAGTTCGCCTCTTGCCCGAGCGTCAGCGTACCGTCCGCTTCCATCCGGCGCACGGATGCCACGATCGTCTTCTGTGCCAGCTCGACTGCGCTCATCGCTACAGGCGAGCCCTCGGCTAGCTCATCGCGGATCGTGTCGGCCGCGCGCGCGGACAGGCCCGCGAGCAGGCTTTCGCGCGCTGCGGCATTCAATGGCCGCATCGCCAGTGCAAGCACGTCAGCCTCTACCGCGCGAACGACTTGGCTCAGTGCCTTGGCGCTCAATTTCAAAACGTCGGTGAAGACGAACATTTCGTCGGACAGATCCTGCATCAGTATCTTGTCGCGCTTGCCGACGGCACGAAGCAGTGCCTGATCCGCGGGTTTGGGCATTCTGCTCAGGATCGCAGCGGTCGATGTGATTCGTACCGCCCGGTCGGTCTTTGCGGGTGCGGGGCGAGCAACACGCTCGCCGATCAAACGGGAAAGTTCTTCCACAGCGATGGGATCGACCGGTTTCATCCGGGCCAGCCGACGGACGATGTCCTCCTGCATTTCGGGCCGCAGCGACAGCATGATGCGGGCGGCGCGGTCGGGATCGGCATCGGCGATGATGACCGCGCCGACCTGAGGATGCTCCTCTTCGATCAAGGCGACTAGGTCGTCGTCGGCGATCCATTTCAGCGGGGTCAGCTGACCTCTTGGGGCTGCAGGACGAAGCCGCCCCATTACCGCGCTCGACTGCTGGTCGCCCAGTGCCTTTGCGAAAACCGAACGGGTGCGTTCGGCGCCGTCGACTGCCAGCGAACTCTCTTGCTGCGCCGTAACTACGAAACGCGCGAGTGCGCTTTCCGCTTCTTTCGCCCCGACTTCGGACAATCCGATCATCGCTTTGCCGAGCTTTTCGACTTCTTGCGGGCTGAGTTCGCTCACGATTTGCGCCGCCTGTTCGTCGTCAAGGAGCATCAGCAGGATCGCCGCGTCGGGCTCTATGTCAGCCACGAGCCGGTGCCTCGGGTTCCAGCAGCGTCCGCACGATCGCCGCCGCGCGTTTTGGGTCCTGGGTCACGAACTCTCGGACAAGCGAGGCGCGGTCGGCATAGCTTGGCGCGGCTGAAATCATGTCGAGCGTGATCGGCTGGTCGCGTTGCTGACGGGCGATTTCTCCTTCCAGCAATGGCACGAGGCCAGCCTTTCGCTCGGCCATCACCTTCACGCGCGCCCTGAGGAAGGGACGGCCGACGCCGAAAACGAGCAATGCGACAGTGGCGAGCGCCGCCGCATATCGTCCGATGGCTGCGAAGTCGAAGCGGTCTTGCCATGATGTCTTGACGCTTTCGACGGTTGCAAAAGCCCGGGCCGTCACGACGACATTGTCGCCGCGGGCCGCGTCGAAACCGACAGCGCGCTTGACGAGGGCATCGATCGCGGCGACCTCTGAGGCAGAACGCGGCTTCGTGCCGGCGGTGTTGCGGAGCGCGACGGCAACGCTCAGCCGCTTGATCGTGCCCACCGGTGCCTTGGTCACGGCCACCTCGCGCCCTAATTCATAGCTGCGCGTCATGTCTTGCGACGTCCGTTCCGGTGGCGTGGCTCCCGATTGAGTGGCTGACGGTTGGGTTGACGGTGGAGGTGTCGTGGAGAGCGAGGTCGCGGGCGGCGCAGTGTTCGACAGAGCGCCCGGTATGCCCACTGCGGGTGCTTCCCCGGGGGCGGAGGACCAGCGCGACACTTCCTGCCGGATCGCGCGCTGGTCTTGCGGAAAGCTTTCACGGGTCGACTGGTTCTCCGCGAAGTCGAGATCGGCATGAACCTCTGCGGTAAACGCATCCCCGCCCACCAGCGGCGTCAGCATCTGTACGAGAGCCGTACGATAGCGCCCCTCGACACGTTCCTGGACATCGATCTGCCGGGTTGCCTCGCTCGTAACGCCGCCGCGCCTGCCCCCGCTCAGCATCCGGCCCGCCTGGTCGGTCAGCGAGACGTTTTCATCGTTGAGGCCCGAAACCGAGGAGGCGACCAGACGGACGATCGCTTCCGTTTGCTCCTGCGAGAGCCGGCCGCCCGCACGCATCGTGAGCATGACCGATGCCGAAGGCTGACGATCATCGCGTAAAAACGGTGAGTCGCCCCCGGGTGCAAGATGAACGCGTGCGCTTTCGATCGAGTCCATCGCTTCGATCGTGCGGGAAAGGTCGCTTTCCCGCGCCTCACGAAGTCGTTCGGTTTCGACCGCATGGCTCGACCCCATGGGCATCGCATCAAGGACCGCAGCACCGGCGGGCGGCACCTTGGGCAGCCCTTGCGCGGCGAGCAGCATTCGCGCCTTGTAGTACTCCGATGTCGCAACCCGTATTGCGCCGGTTCCAGCGTCGATGCTGTAAGCAAGCTTCGCCGTGTCGAGCGCGGATGCGACCGCAGCCCTGTCGCTCTCGCCTAACCCACCAAGCAGATCGCGATCGGGGGTTGGGCTGATGACGTTCCATGCCAACGCCGCCGCCCCGGCAACGCCGAGTAGCCCCAGAGCCGGAAGACTCCGCTGGATGGCGGGCTGGCTCCAGAGGCGCTGTAGTTGCAGCACGGGCGACGTTCGCGCGCCGAGGGTGAGCGACTGTTCGGCCACGTCAGACCGGCATGTTCATGATGTCGCGGTAAGCTGAGAGCAACTTGTTGCGCACCTGGAGCGTCGCTTCAAAAGCTATGCCCGACTTCTGTCGCGCCAGCATGACGCCCGCGATGTCGCTCGTGTCGCCTCGTTCGAACGCGGCGGAGGCAGCACCCGCTTCAATCTGCGTCGTGTTTACCGCACTCAGCATTTTGCCGAAGTCGATTTGGCCCGCGGTTGCCGCCGGCACAGCTGCCGTGGCTTTCTGGAGGGCAGCACTGCGCTCCAGAAGGGCGCCGCGCATCTGCATGAGCGATGTCGCGTCGATGCCACTCATGCCGCTATCCGCATTTCGGCGAGGCGATAGCGAAGCGTGCGTTCCGAAACGCCAAGTTGCGCCGCTGCCTCGCCCCGGTGTCCGCCTGTTTTACTCAGCATTGACCGGATCGCGTCGGCCTGCGAGCGCCGCGCTATAGCGCTCAGATTCCCCACGTCGCTCTGGCCCGTGCCCTCGATCTGCAAGTCCCGCTCCGTTATCCTCCCGTTCTCACACGTCAGCAGCGCACGCTGCACGACGTTGTCGAGTTCGCGGACATTTCCCGGCCAATCGTGCGATAGCAGGACGTCGAGTGCGTCCGTCGTCGGCCAAGCGAAGCCGCTCCCGGCCCTGGCGTGCCGGATCAGCAACGCCGCCGAAATCGCCCGAATATCCTGTCGACGCGCGCGAAGTGGCCGTAAAACAAGGCGAAGCACGTTCAGACGCCAGTATAGGTCCGCGCGAAATCGTCCTGCCTCGACCTCGCCAGCAAGGTCGCGATTGGCCGCAGCGATGATGCGAACGTCAACCGGCACGGCACGTGTCGCGCCCACGGGCAGTACTTCACCTTCTTGTAACGCCCTCAAGAGCTTGGCTTGAAGCGTGAGAGGCAATTCGGACACTTCATCGAGCAGCAGCGTCCCGCCGTGAGCAGCTTGGAACAGCCCTTCGCTCGCTGCGAACGCGCCCGTGAAACTTCCTTTCTGATGACCGAACAGCATTGCCTCAGCCATCGTCTCGGGCAAGGCGGCGCAATTGATGGCGACGAACGGACGATCGGCGCGTGGCGAACGATCGTGTACGAAGCGCGACATTCCCTCCTTGCCGGCGCCGGTTTCGCCCTCGATCAGGATCGGCGCGCGCGTCTGTGCGGCGCGCTCGGCCTGGGCCAGCAGCGCAGCGGTGGCCGGCTCGGCATAGGCGGGGTGCGGGTTGGCACGGATCAGCTCCGCAAGCAGGGCATGACCGAAAGCCATGTCCTGAAAAGCAAAACCGACCCGTGCCGGGTGACCGTCCCTAAGAGAGACCATATAGGGAACGGTCGTGGGGGTTGTGGATTCGAGGATGATGTCGCTGCCTTGCGCGCGAGACGCCTCCGTCACATCGTAAACGCAGACGCGGGCGCGCTCGCTGTGGACGAGACCCGCTCCTGCGAGAGCAGTCGTGAGGGTCGGCCATGTCTTGTGGACAAGCGGAGAAATGGAATAATCGGTCAACGCGGTGTCACCAGAGTTAATGTCCCTGACACCATAGCAATCGACGTGCCAGTTGTTGCGACGAGTGGTCTGGCCAAGCAATTGAACGAAAACGTCAAATATACCTGCCTTAGGCGTCAATAAATTGACGCTATAAACGCTGGCTGCAAGACGCCGTTAGCTGATCACGTGGTGGACGCCAACACTTCCGCCCGTCAACTCTCGAAGGATTAGCGAATGACTTACATCGGAACTAACATAGCGGCGATTCGGTCGCAGAACGGCATCAACCGCGCCACGATGAGCCTGAACACGGCGATGGAGCGCCTGTCCACCGGTAAGCGCATCAACAGTTCAAAGGACGACGCGGCCGGTCTTGCGATCGCAAGCCGTATGACGTCCCAGGTGCGCGGCCTTTCCGCTGCGATGCGCAACGCTAACGACGGTATTTCACTTGCACAGACCGCCGAAGGTTCGATGGGAGAGATCGGCAATATGCTCCAGCGCATGCGCGAGTTAGCCATCCAGTCGTCAAACGGCACGCTCTCGACCAACGACCGGACGGCGGTGCAGGCGGAAGTGACCGAACTGGTCGCGCAAGTCGCCGACATTGCCAACAAGACAACTTTCAATGGCACGAAGTTGCTCGACGGATCGGCGACCGCGTTGACGCTCCAGACCGGCCTGAATTCGGGCGATACCGTGACGCTGGCGATCCCGTCGGTCGATGCTGACGACCTCGGTACGGCTGGCCTGAAGATCAGCGCGATAACGCTTGCCACTCAAGCCGGAGCAGTGGCGTCGCTGGCAGCCATCGACGCTGCGATCGACACCGTAAACACAGGACGTGCCGGGCTGGGTGCGTCGCAGAACAGGCTCGAGGCCACGGTGAGCAACCTGACGTCAACGGTCACGAACCTGACTGAATCGCGCAGCCGGATCGAAGACGCCGATTTCTCGGCAGAGACGACACAGTTGGCCAAGGCACAGATTCTAAACCAGGCGGCTACTGCGATGCTGGCTCAGGCCAACCAGTCGCAACAGGGGGTATTGAGCCTGATCCGCGGCTAGTTGCTACCAGTGAGAAGGCTTCGGCGCTTGACGGCGACCGGAGCCTTTTCATGTCATATCGTCATTAAGGTCCGGACTTTATCAAGTGCGCTCTTCTTGATCTGGCAAACGCGCGCCGCGCCGACGCCCATGGTGGCACCAATCTCGTCAAGGTTCATCTCCTCCACAAAGTACAGCTGAAGGACCATCGCCTCGCGCTCCGGCAATGTCTTGATCGCTGTTGCAATCGCTGCCGCCAATTCGGATCGCTCGAGCGCGACATCGGCGCCCTCATCCAGATCCGCAAACCACATGGAATGATCGGAATACAAGTCGTCTATCGATTCGTGATGGACGCCCTGAGACGCTTCGGCGGCTGCCTGATATTCGCTCAACTCCATGCCCATTGCTTGCGCCATGTCGCGATCGCCGGGTGCCCGACCGTGCATCTGCTCGAAGCGTGCGCGCACTTGCGCTATCGTTCGCCGTGTCGCCATGGCCGAACGGCACTGCGCCATATTCTTCCGCAGCGAATCGATCATCCCGCCGCGAATTCGCATCGCTGCGTAGGTCGCAAACGCGAACCCGCGATCTTCGTAGGTCCGCGCGGCCTCGATCAGCGCGACCATGCCCGTCTGCATGAGATCCTCGACCTCCACGGCGGACGATACTCTGCCATGGACGTGCCACGCGATCTTGCGAACCAGGGTCATATGGTCGCGCACCAAAGCGTTCGCGCCGGTCGCCGCGCGACGATCGTAGGTGAATGTTTCGGGGTCGTTAAGCGCCATCACAATGGTCCTTCGATGAATTGGGGCAAGGTGTGTGCCTGTCCGACGACGGCAATCACATCGACGGCCTTTGCGTCGGGGATTTCGAGGAAAGACAGCACGCGCGTTTCGGGAAGATGAGGCAGCAACAGGCGCGCCAGCGCCGGACGAGCGGCCGGAGACGTGACGACGGCAAAGCTGCTGCCCCTCGCGAGCATCGGGCCGGCCGCTTCCACCACCGATTGCGCGATCCGCACGGCCAGCCCCGGCTCGAACGGATGCACGGCATCAGGTGCGATACGCACGGCATCGGAAAGCAGCGCCTCGAGGTCGGCCGACAGGGTAATCGCTGGCAAGGGCATCTGCGTAGGCACGATCGTTTGAACGATAAGGGCGCCGATCCTGACGCGCACCGCTTCGAGAAGCGCGCGCGGATTGCCCGCAAATGCAGCGCTCTCGATCATGGCTTCGGCGATGCGGCGGAAATCCTTCAGCGGAACGCCTTCGCCTAGCAGGCGGCGGCACAATGCTGCGGTTGCGGCGACGCTAAACGGCTGCGGTGTCAGCGCCTTGACGAGTTCGGGCGCGCCGTCCTTCAGCGCTTCAATCAATTTCTGAGTCTCGTCCATGCCGAACAGGTCAGCAGCACCTGCCACCACCGATCGGTTCAGATGTGTTGCGATGACTGTCGGCGCGTCGACGACCGTGTATCCTGCGGCGATGGCCTCCGTGCGCTGAGCGGGCGCAATCCACAGCGCGTCGAGCCCGAAAGTTGGATCCTTGACCGCTCGACCTTCGACGGGGTGATCGATGTCGCCCGCGTCAAGTGCGAGGAGGTCATCGGGAAAGACCTCATCCTCGCCGACAACGATACCCGACAGCGTGATGCGATAGGCGTTCGGGCAAAGCGCCATCTCGTCACCCACGCGCACCAGCGGCACAACGAAGCCGAGTTCACGCGACAGTTGACGGCGGACAGCGGTTATACGCCCCATCAAGGGCGCGCCGCGACGCTCGTCGACAAGGCCGATAAGGCCGTAGCCGAGGTCCAGGTTGAGGATCGCGGTGTCATGGACGTCGCTCCACTCGATGCTACTGAGCGGCGCAGCATCGGGAAGCACAATCTCAGCTACAGCTTTCGTGCCTCTCAGCCGCCATGCGAGAGCCCCCGCGCCGATTGCGGCAGGCAAAACGATCAGGTGCGGCATTCCGGGCAGCAGGCCGAGAACGCCGAGGATTCCGCCGACCGGTCCCCAGGTGCTTGCCGATCCGAACTGGCTTGTCACCTGCCGTGCGAGATTGAGCGGCGAACTGACCCTAGTGACGATGGCGGCGGCTGCAATTGATAGCAGCAGCGCAGGAATCTGTGCGACAAGCGCATCTCCTATCGCAAGAAGAACGTAGGCGCGCGTAGCTTCGGCAAAGCTCATGTCATGCGAAAGCAGACCGAGTGCCAAGCCCCCGACGATATTTATTACGAGGATCAGGACGCCCGCAACCGCATCGCCCTTCACAAACTTCGACGCGCCGTCCATCGAGCCGTAGAAGTCTGCTTCGGTGGCGACCTCCTGACGCCGGAGCTTGGCTTCCTCGGCGGTCGTCAGCCCTGCGTTCAGGTCGGCGTCGATCGCCATCTGCTTGCCGGGCAGCGCATCGAGCGTGAAGCGCGCCGACACTTCGGACACGCGTCCCGCGCCCTTGGTGATAACGACCAAGTTGATGATCATCAGAATCAAAAAGACAAATATGCCGACCGCCCAGTCGCCACCGATCACGAATTTACCGAAAGCTTCGATGACATGTCCAGCGGCGCCGGGCCCCTCATGACCGCTGACGAGGACAACGCGGGTCGACGCGACATTGAGTGCAAGTCGCAGGAGTGTCGCAAAAAGCAGCACGGTCGGAAACGACGAGAAATCGAGCGGCCGCGCTGCGTTCAGCGCAATCATCAATACCGCAAGGCTGAGCGCAATGTTCGCAATGAAGCCTGCATCGAGCACGGCGCTTGGTACAGGCACGACCATAAGCACGACGATCGCGAGCGTTGCCAGCGGCAGTATCGCCGACCCAGCGGCGTCGGACCAGACGCGCATGGACGTGTACTTCGGGATCACGCGGACACCGCCATCGAAGCCAGCATCAGATAGGTAAGACGTGCTTCGGCGACGGCCGCCGCGCGAGGGGGTGCGATTTGCGCCCATTGCGGCCTGTGCAAAGGAACGGCGTGATCGGGCACTGCGAACTTGGCGGCAAAATGGGTCCGCACTTCAGCAAGCGTTTTCGGCGAGCCGTCGCGATGGAAAAAGACGCGCGCGTTGCTTTTTGCTGCGGCTGGAAACATCGCGGCTGCCGAGCTCTCGGGCGCGGCTTCGAAGCGTTTGAGAAAATTCGTCGCGCCGCGCGCACCGAGAAAATGCGCGAGGTAGAGGTCTACCGCTTCGACCGCGTGCCCCAGTCGCGCCTCCAGATGTTGACGATTATCATTGGCAAACGCGGCGGCCATGCTCGCCGACGCTGCGGGGTCGCGGCGAAGATCGAGTACTGCCTGCCTCGTCGCAGGATCAGCGATCCGGAAACGGCCATCGCCGCCCTTTGTGATTGCCGCAGCTGCCCAGCCGAGTCCGTGGTCTTTGCCGTGGCGGGCGATTGTGGCGAGCCAGCTGTGCTCGATGAACTGGAACAACCCGGTTGCGCTCGAGCTGGACGAGCGCGCGTCGGGGTTGAGGCTGCTTTCGATCCGTGCCTGTCTGAACAGGTAATCGAAATCGACGCCGGTACGAGCGGAGGCATTGTAGAGCGCCTGCCTTACACGGGTATGGCTGATCGAGGCGACGGACGAACTCATTGCATTCCCACA
>JANMKS010000201.1:0-4321 GCA_031372155.1 Sphingomonas sp. | reverse complement strand
TAGGGATCACCGATATCGCTCGGAAATTCGTGAGTTATGCTCGTCTTGTCCGCTACCTGGCCGGTCAGGTGCTTGTATTCCGTGATCCGGGTGTAGGCGACGTCCGGCGATGGATAATTGACGACCGCGACCGCCTGATACTGCGCCTCCGCAACCGTGCTGTGCTGAAAGCGCAGTGAACGATAGGGCAATTTGCCGTACCGATACCCGAAATACTCATCGATCGGCCCGGTGAATATCAGCCGATCGTACGAATACATGCTTTCTGCGTCGGCGAAGTCGATCGCCAGTTCAATGTCGATATTGGGATGGTCGAGCATGGCGGCGAACATCGCAGTGTAACCGTCCCGTGGCATCGCCTGAAAAGCGTCAGAGAAGTAGCGATCGTCGGTACTGGTCCGCGTGGGAACACGTGCTGTCACTGCCTTGTCGAGCTGCGACGGATCGAGCCCCCACTGCTTGCGGGTGTATCCTTGGAAGAACGTCTCGTAGAGTTCTCTTCCGACCTGCGAAATCACGACGTCTTCGGACGTACGGATAGGGGACACCGGTTCGGCGCGTGCGGCGAGGAACGCTTCGACTTCCTCTTCGGTCTGCATGTCCAGATCGTACAAAGCGTTCAGCGTGGTGCGATTGATCGGCATCGGCACTTGCTTGTCGGCAACCTGCGCCAGCACGCGGTGTTCGTAGGGACGCCATGCAGTGAAGCGCGACAGATAATCGAATATGTCCGCTGAATTCGTATGGAAAATGTGCGGACCATATTGGTGGATCAGGATGCCGTGGTCGTCCAGGCGATCATAGGCGTTGCCCGCAATATGCGGACGCTTGTCGATTACCAGCACGCGCTTTCCGCTGTCGGCCGCGAGCCGCTCCGCCATGACCGCACCGGCGAATCCGGCACCCACAACAAGGAAATCATAATGCGTCCGCCTCGACGAGTGCGCGGGCCTCGTCTGCAAACGCGCCGCGATCAAGCGGTGCATTGCCGCCACGGTGGCGTCCCAGGATTGCTGCGCGAGCTTTTCGTCGCTGCGGCGCAGCCAAGACGCATCGGTCTTGGCAAGGTCGAGCGCCTCTCGGCAGGCTTCGACGAATGCGGCCGAGCTGTCGGCGATGAAGACGGCCTCCAGGTCGCCATATCCCCGCACCACGTCGGTAACGCGCGTCGAAACGACGGGCCGTCCGCCCGCCAGATATTCGGGCGTCTTGGTCGGGCTGATGAAGCGCGTGGCGTCGTTCAGCGCGAACGGCATCAGAGCCACGTCCCAACGCGCAAGCCAGCGTGGCAGGTCGGCGTAATTTTGTTGCCCGGCCCAGAGGATGTTTGCATTCTGTGGCAGCGACGCAGCGTCGATCTTGGCCAGCGGACCGACCATTTCGATACGCCACTCCGGCTGCGCTTCGGCAAGGGCCGCGACCAGGTCCAGATCGATTCGCTCGTCGATAACCCCGTAATAGCCGAGGGTGGCTACCGCGTGGCGGTCCACGTGCGTCGTCCGGGCAGCGGCGAAATGCGACACGTCCACGCTTGACGGAAAACAATGAACGTCGGCGTGGCGATCGCGCTTGGCCTCGAACAGGCTCTGGCCGCCGGTGAACACGAGATCGGCCGTATCCAGCAATTGCGCTTCGAGCTCGAGGATGCCTTCGGGCGGAGCTTTGAAATTCGCCAACTCATCCATGCAATCATACACGGTGCACCGCGCCGCAAGATGACGCGAAAACGGCAACATCATCGGTGTGTAGTACCAACGCACAAGAGGGCCGGAAACGCCGGTTAGATGCTCGTCGAGCAATGCCTTCAAGACGGTCTCGCGCACGAGCGGGGCGAGGTCGGCGGGGATATGCGGCACCAGAACATTGACGCCGCTGTCGGCGCACTCCCGGACCTCGAGCCACGGCGCATCGGCGGCGTCCGCGATCGGCTCTTCCCAGAAATGCACGCGCGACTGTTTTGCTAGGCGCGTCATCAATTGCTGAGGGCGCTGAAAAACGAAATCCCAACGCAGGTGCGAGAAGCACACGATGAGCGGGGAATTGAAGTCGCTGACAATCGGGCGGGGCGTGGGCGGAGTCATCATGTTTATTCCGTTGTTAGAACCACCCCACCAACGCCCGGATTACAGAGTTGGTTGCCCAACGGCCGATAACCTAAATCATCCGGTTTTTCCGACGCTTATCTTCGGCGCATGAGCGCGCTTAACACGCATTAGCGTCACGTGGCGGCCTTTTCCCCACACGGGAAACATGCTCGATATTCTGATTCCGACATGCAATCGCCCTGCCGCGCTCGCCGTCACACTTACGGCCTTGCTCAGCCAGGATTTTGCCAATTTTCGTATCATTGTAGCGGACTAAAGCGATGATGATGCACGCTCATCGAGACAGATCGGGGCAGTATCGGCGGTGCACCGCGCCGCAGGACGCGACGTCACGATTACCACCAATCGCCCGCGTCGCGGCCTCGCCCAGCAACGCCGTTTCCCGCTCGAACACAGCACCGCTCCTTTGTTCTGTTCATTGACGACGACTTGATTTTGGAGGCGCGGGTGAGCGGCTGCATGCTTCACGCGCTCGGGATGCGCGGCGCGGGTTCGTCATTTGCGCATCGATCGCGCTCAGCTACCGATCCGACGAGCGGCCCGATCAACAACATTGCGAATGGTGGAGCCGGGGAGAAGTCGTTCCGAAACGGATCGCATTGCAGGGGCCAAGCTGGAGCCGCCACCAGCTTCACTTCACCACGCAGCAAACCTCTGGCACCCTCAGCGCCGACCCGGTCTCACACCGCAGTGTACGCGCCTTCACGTATCCGGAGTTCTATGTGCCGGGGAACCAACGCGAGGATCGTTCGCTCTGTCGACATCCCGTAACGGGACACCGTCTTTCTACGGTTTTGGATTTGTATTTACGCTTCGTTCATCGTATTGCACTGCGGAAGAACGGGGCTGATTCGTGAAAGACGGTCAGTTGGGCGGGCAGATTAAGGGAGACGTGTTGTGCGCAAGTTTGGATTGATCGCCGCAGGAATTAGCGCTTTCGCGCTCTCGACACCTGCTCACGCACTCAGCATCACTTTCGAAGCGGGCGGAAACTCGCTGGGAACGGCAGTGATCTTCCAGAATTTTGACTCGCTGGCGCCCGGCAGCACGATCACGACCGACACGACCATCCTCGATGCTGATGCGGGTCTCACCGGCATCCGTCCGGTCGGCAGCACGGGCAATTTCGCATCGGTCCAGCCGGCGACCGGCTCGTACACCGTCAATTTCGGTGGCGTCGGGCAGCAGGTGTTTTCTTTCCTGCTCGGCTCGCTCGACGTTTACAACGTTCTGACGCTCAACTTCGCAGATTCGACGGTTCTGACGCTCAACGGCCAACAGATTGTTGCCGGACCCGGCGCGACGGCGGGTGCAGTACTTCCCAACACTGATGGTCGCGTGACGTTCGATGCACAGGGATTCGCTGGCATCACGAGTGCGACGTTCTCGTCGACGCAGTTCCACCCTTTTGAGATCGACGATCTGGCCAGCGCGGCTCCGGAGCCGGGCACATGGGGAATGATGATCCTCGGCTTTGGGATGGCAGGCGCTGCGCTGCGCTCACGTCGTCGCACGGGCCGTGTCGCGACCGCCTGAATTTTCCTGAATTAAAATCGGGGCATCGCCTTAACCGAGGCGGTGCCCCTTTTTTGTTGCCGCGCGTTCCGGTCGTCACATCGACTGGTCTCATTTTGCATCGAGAACGCAGGGAGAAGCGCGCTTTGTATTCACTGGTAATCGCAAGGCACTTGTCAGGCACGGTGCGCGCGGTCATCGCTGCGTCAGTGATGGTAGTGCTGGTGGTGGGAACCTGCATTTACCTTCTCGCTACGCCGCTGGCTTCGAATGCGCCCAAGCGCGGCGCCGTTTTCGAGACGATGCTCGACCCCCCGACGGTGGAGGAGACCCGGCTCATTCCGGTCGACCAGGCGACTGCGCGCGAGATGAACGCCGCGCGTCCATTCGATGATGTGTCGATCACGCCAGCGCGCGCCTTCCGCTTCACCGGTGACGACGATGCCCTCGGTCGTGCTGCTGCGTGCCTCGCCGCTGCTGGCTGGTATGAGGCTGGGAGTGACGAGTTGGGACAGCGCTCGGTCATGCAGGTCGTGCTTAACCGTGCGCGTCATCCGGCGTTCGCACGCACAGTCTGCGGCGTCGTTTTCCAGGGATCGGAGCGCACGACGGGGTGCCAGTTCACGTTCAGCTGCGACGGCGCTTTAAAGCGCACGCCTTCTGATGTCGCTTGGAAACGTGCACTGGCGCTGGCTCAGGTT
>JANMKS010000190.1:0-3965 GCA_031372155.1 Sphingomonas sp. | reverse complement strand
GGAAAATTATAGGGTCCGAGGACGGCCATGACACCGTGCGGCTTGTGGCGCAGCGCCTGCCGGCTGTTCATGTTGCCTTCCAGACGGCGCTGGGCGGTCCGTTCGTTGTAGGAATCGATCGAAATCTCGACCTTATTGATGACGGCCTCGACTTCAGTGCGCGCTTCCCAAAGCGGCTTCCCTGTTTCACGGGCAATTGTGTCGGCGAACTCTTCGTTTTTGCCGCGCACGACGTTGACGAAGCGCCTGACCGCCTCCACTCGGATGGCAAGCGGGCGCGATGCCCATTCGGCCCACGCAGTACGTGCCAGTTCGACCTCGGTGTCGACATCGCTGACCGGGCCGCGCCACAGGACCGCACCCGTGGCGGGTTCGGTCGAAACGATTTCTGAACTCATCCGCATTCTTTACGCAGCGGTGACGCGATTTGCCAGTGCCTCGCCCATACGCCGGATGACACTGATTTTATCTTGAAAAAGCGACCAGTCGTCGCTCTCCGCAATCGGCGCCCAGATCGCTTCAACTTCTTCTATGAGCATCGAACAGGGGCCAGGATCGGACCAGTAGGGGTGCGTCAGGTCGATGGTGGGCCTATACCCTTTGAGAGCATCGCGCAGGGCATCAAAAGCGGTGCCATAATCCCCGCGCTGCTGCTTTCCGCCCGCCCAGTCGAAGAAGAATGCGTCGAGCGGAGCCTGAGTGTCCGACAGCGCACTCTCGATCACCTGAACGAGGGCGATGTCACCTTCCATACCCAAGGGTGCGACCCCAAGACGCCAGAGGAAGCGGTCGACGATCGCGGCCCGGTAAGCGGAGGCGAAGGCCTCGACCGCTTCGGCGAGCGGTTCGGTGTCTGCTATAGTTCGCAAGGCGATTGCGAGTTGAACGACGTCCCAGTGGATCGCCTCTGCCTGGCGACCGAAGCTGTAGAGACCCGCGCTGTCGAAATAGGCGGCAGTGAACCCGGCATCGAACGTCGGCGCGAAACGCCACGGGCCGTAGTCGAAGCTTTCGCCCGAGATGTTGATATTGTCGGAATTGAGGACGCCATGAACGAAGCCCGCGGCCATGTACGAGGCAGCGAGCGTTCCCGTACTGGTGGCGACGAGGCGAACGAGCGTTGCCGGGTCGCCCGAGGTGTCTCCGTAATAATGCGTCAGCGCATATGACGTCAGGCGAACGAGATCGTCCTTCAGCCCGAGCGTCGCGAGCCGTTGAAAGCTTCCGATGCGGATATGCCCGTGATTGAGGCGGACCATAACCGCCGAGCGCGTGGGGGATGGTTCGTCCCCGCGATGAAGCTGCTCTCCGGTTTCGATGAGTGAAAAGGTACGCGAGGTATTGACCCCGAGAGCTTCGAGCATCTCCGTAGCCAGCACTTCGCGGACGCCGCCCTTCAGCGTCAGGCGACCGTCGCCGAAGCGGCTGTAGGGCGTCTGGCCCGAACCCTTGGTGCCCAGATCCATAAGGCGACCGCGGTCGTCACGCATTTGCGCGAACAGAAAGCCGCGACCGTCGCCGATGTCGGGATTGTACGTGCGAAACTGATGACCGTGATAGCGGAGCGCAAGCGGCTGCGGCAGACTGCCGGGAAGTGGCGCAAAACGGCCGAAATGAGCAACCCATTCTTCATCGGAAAGCGCGTCGAGACCGACCTGCGCTGCGGCACGCGCGTTGCGCCAGCGAATACGTGTGTCGGGAAAGTCGGCGGCCGAAACCGGCTGGCCAAGAAAACCGGCGACCTCCGCAATCACGTTTTCGGGGACGAACGGTTGCGGTAAGCTGGCCATGCCGCGATATGGACCGAGAGGGTGGAGCGTTCAACCATGCCATATACTGACGGCTATTGGTGGTCGAACGACGGATTGCGGCTGCATTACCGTGATTATGCGGGGCGAAGGGACACGCCGCCGGTTCTTTGCCTGCCGGGGCTCACGCGCAACGCGCGCGACTTCCACGAACTAGCCGAGCGGCTGTCGCCAGGGCGGCGCGTAATTGCCGTCGATTTCCGGGGGCGCGGTGAAAGCGCGTTCGCGAAGGATCCGATGAGTTACGTCCCGCTGGTCTATGTACAGGATATCGAGCGGCTTTTCGAGGAATTGAAGCTGACGCAGGTCGTCGCGTTCGGCACGTCGCTGGGCGGCATCGTGACGATGATCCTTGCGGCGACCGACCGGACGCGGCTGGCGGGGGCACTGCTGAACGATGTCGGCCCCGATCTGGAGGCGACCGGGCTGGACCGCATCAGGGGCTACGTGGGGCGCGCATCCTCGTGGCCGACATGGATTCATGCTGCACGCGCGCTTGGCGAAAACAACGCTGCCGTGTATCCGCGTTACGCCCTCGAGGATTGGCTGGCGATGGCCAAGCGGCTGTACCGGCTGACCTCGGCAGGACGCGTCGTCGCCGATTACGACAAGGCGATCGCCGAGCCGTTCCGCCTGCCGGGGGGAGAAGCGGGTATCGACCTGTGGCCTGCGTTCGATGCGCTGGCCGACGTGCCGACTCTGGTAGTGCGGGGTGCGCTTTCCGATCTACTGAGCGAAGCGACTGTCGCTTTGATGGGGGAGCGGCTGAAACGGGCGGAAGTGGTAACCGTGCCGGGCGTCGGTCATGCGCCCACGCTGGGCGAGCCCGAAGCATCTGCCGCCGTCGACCGGTTTCTTGCACGCGCAGTATGAGCAATCTGCGTATATTGCACTGCCACTCGACCTTTTCGCTCGGCGGCAAGGAGGCGCGCGCGGTCCGCCTGATGAACGCGTTCGGTTCCGCGGCGCGCCATACCGTCTTGAGTGCCGTGCCCGGTGCCTTTGACGCGCGAGATGCGATCGACAAGGAGATCGTGGTTGAGTTTCCGACCGAAGCGCCGCGCCTCGAAGGGAAGCCGGCGCTTAGCCGCTACCGCGCGCTCGGTGCCTACATGCGACGCTTCGACCTTGTGCTGACGTACAATTGGGGCGCGATGGATGTTGTCATGGCGCGACGGATGTTCGCAAGGGAACTGCCGCCGCTGATCCATCACGAAGACGGCTTCAACGCCGACGAGAGCGTCCGTTTGAAGACGCAGCGCAATTTGTTCAGGCGGCTGGGGCTGCCCGCCGCCCATGCGCTTGTCGTGCCGTCGCGGACGCTCGAAACGTTGGCGCACGAGGTATGGAAGCAGCCGGCTGCGCGGATCCACCGCATCGCCAACGGGGTCGATGTCAGGCGATATGGGGTAAAGCCGACCGTCTCGATTCCGGGGCTGCGCAAGCGCCCGGGAGAGGTGGTCATCGGCACGCTGGCGGGCTTGAGGGCGGTCAAGAACCTCGCCAAACTCGTCCGCGCGGTGGCGGCCATACCCAATGCGCGGCTGGTGATCGTGGGGGAGGGGGGCGAGCGCGCCGCCATCGAGGCAGAGGCGCGGCGATGCGGCCTCGGCGACCGGTTCATTCTGCCCGGCTTCATGGCGTCGCCACACCGCTTTATCGGGCATTTCGACATTTTCGCCTTGTCGTCGGACAGCGAGCAGTTTCCCGTTTCGCTGGTCGAAGCGATGGCGGCGGGATTGCCGGTCGTGTCGACGCGAGCCGGGGATGTAAGAGACATGGTTTCGCGTGAGAACACAGAGTTCGTCATCGATCCGGGAAACGAGTTGGGGTATCGCGCGGCGATGTTGAGGCTGGCGACTGATGCGGGACTGCGTAAGCGACTGGGTGCAGCGAACCGCACAAAGGCGGCCGGGTGCTTCGACGAAAAAAGGATGATTTCAGCATACAGAACGCTTTACGAAGGCGCGGTCGGATGGCCGGGCGCGCTTAGTGAAAGTTGAAGCTTTTGTATGTCCGAAGGCGTATATAAGCAGGGCGGGCGAAGGAGTTACGTACGTTGTTCAAGGGTTTGAAGCCGATCGTTTATCAAGGGCGCGAAGTCTGGCCGCTGATAGAGGGCGGAAAAGGGGTTTCGGCGACAAATCACGCGAGCGC
>JANMKS010000141.1:0-1510 GCA_031372155.1 Sphingomonas sp. | reverse complement strand
AGGACTCGCGCACATCCGTCGCATCGCGAACGACCGCCTAGTCCGCGGCCTTGGGGCCAGCGCAGCACGAGCGTGGCGATGAAACTTCCCGCGATCAGGCCTGCGACCCCGCCGCCCAGTACAAACCAGGCGGTCCCGATCAAGGAAGGCGCTCGTCGGGGGCCACGCCCCACACATCGACCGTGCGAATGTAGCCGCCGCGTCCCCGGACCTTGAACAGGCACCACCCGTTCGCACACTGGCTAATCTTGCCGACGACGCCCGGCTCGGCGCGCCAGATGACCGCCGCACGCCCATCTGCCGTCGCTCGCATGTCGCGGATCGCCCCTGATACAAGAGCGCTGCGCTCCTCGCTCAAGAGATTTGCCTGGACCCATCCGACAGTACCGTCGGGATCCTCGATCTTGCGCCAGTTCGGATAGACCTCGACGACCTTTACCGGCAAGCCGGCTCGCTGATACAGCCAGCTTGCGGGAAACTGCCGCCCTGGTCCGGTTCGCATCCGCGCCTTGTCCGGCGCGATCGATGCCCAATAGGGCGGCTTTTTCTGAGCTTGCGCCAGCGACGGCAGCATCAGCGCAAGCAGCGCCAGAATCAGGAATGGCATTCGCATCCTTGTCTCCCGTAAGTGCGCGGCGCTTGACGTCAACTCCACCGTTGGTCAACGCTTCACGCCAAGTATCGAAGCGTCAATGCCGTTTCGAGTGCGATCGCGCTACGTTGGGGGCAATCATGCGGTTGAGTGAACTTCTGGCGGTTGCCGCTTCGCTTACAATGGCGCAACAGGCGGAGGCGCAGCCCACGATCATTACAGACAGCGGCGACACGGCCTGGATGCTTGCGGCATCGGTACTCACGCTGGTTGCGGCACTACCGGGCCTGGCGCTTGTTCACGGCCGCGGCCGGGCTGGACCCGCCGGGCTCGCATTGTTTCTTTCTACCGCTATCGCCACGCTCATTTTTGTGGCAATCGGCTATAGTCTGGCGTTCAGCCAAGACAGCACCTTGCTCGGAAGTGCCGACGCGGCGATGCTCCGCGACCTTCCGGCATTGCAACCCGACACCATGATCTCAGGTGTCACGCACGCACTGTACGAACTCATTGCGGCATTATTCGCCGTCGGCATCCTCGTTGCGTCAGTTGCCGAACGCGCGCGCGTCGCCTGGCTTGGCGCGATGGCCGGTTTCTGGTTGCTGTTGGTGTACGTCCCGGTCGCACATTGGATTTGGGGGGGCGGCTGGCTCGCCCAGCTCGGCGCGCTCGATTTCGGCGGTGGCATCGTCATTCAGACGACCGCCGGTGTGGCATCGCTGACAGTGGCAATCTTGCTGGGGCGAACGCGCGAACGAGACGTCGCGCACGATTCCCGCCTCGCCGTCGCGGGCACGATGCTGTTGTATGTCGGATGGTTCGGACTGCTCGGCGGGGCGGCGCTGGGAGCCACCGATGACGCCGGCGCGGCAATCCTCAACGCTCAGCTGGCGGCCAGCGCGGCGGTTCTCGTGGGTG
>JANMKS010000102.1:0-2496 GCA_031372155.1 Sphingomonas sp. | reverse complement strand
CGAGCGAATCCGCACCGTCACTCAGACAGCTGAAGCCCAGCGGTTTCAACGCTGCGTCATAGAAGCGTTTCGTCCGCGCTACGTCGCGAACGCCAATGGAGATGTGGTCGAACATGGTTTTCTCTCCCTAACCATCTATATGGTTATAGGACGCTAAGCCCGGTTTTGCTGGCTGTCAACCGGCTATGGGGTTAGAACTGGATTCGATGATTTCCACTGACGCCACCTCGCAGGTTCCAGCGCCCTCCGAAGAGCTGTGCTTGAGCTTTGCGAACACGCGCTTTTGGCGCGGCAGCGAGCCGGCTGCGACAGAGCAACTGGCGACGGCGAAGGAGCTTCGCGACTGGCTCGCGTCCCATGCGGCGATGCCCGCGCGCAATGGCCGGCAGAGCAGCGACGTCGATGCGCTGTTCGATGCTGCAATCACCTTGCGCGAGGCGATCTACCGGATTTTCCTGGCGATCGGCGAGGGGCGCTCGCCGCCGCGCGGCGACCTCGAGATCTTCAATCGGGCGCTGGCGGAGACGCCGCAACGGCTCGGCATTTCCGCACGCGGCGGCAGCTACGCGTGGATCGTTGCTGCGCCATCCGCATCGCTCGGCGCTGCGCTGGCGCCCGTCGTCTGGTCGGCGGCTGACCTCATGACGCATGCTGCAGAGCGGCGCATCCGCCGCTGCGCCAACGACAAGTGCCAGTGGGTATTCATCGATCGCAGCAAGGGCGGCACTCGCCGCTGGTGCGACATGAACTCCTGCGGCAACCGCGCCAAGGCGCACCGTCACTATGCGCGGACGAAGAAGGACTGAGTCGGGGCGGGCCGGTGGATAACGGCGATAATAGGGTTGCGCGTTTGGTTTTACCGCAGAATCGGATAAGAATTGATTCGCAGATAGCGTGCGCGTGGCGGTTGCGGTGAGTTCTGAGTCAGTTCTCCTGGGTCAGGTTTCCTCCAAACGGCATTGCGCCCGGCGCTCCGATGACGGCCTCTTTCGATGCGGTGCGATACCAGCGTGCGCTGGAACGCTGGCGTGCGCTCGCCGATCGCCGGCTCGAGCACATGACGCTGCTTTACGAAACGGGCCGCTGGCGGCGCTATTTCACCGAAGAGAAATTCCTCGGCATCATCCGCGAGACCAAGGAAGCTGCTGAGAGATGGCACCGGCTCGCCCCGGAAGCGGCGCACGAGGCGCGCTTCACACTTGCTGCGGACGAGGCGTTCGGGCGGACCCAGCCGCCGCAGTCGCCGTTCGCGACGCCTCTGCCCGAATTCGAGCGGTCCGTCGCCTAGAGCGGGATGATTTTAGGTTCGATTGTATCCTGAGTTTGCGAAGTAGTTGGCACATTCTTGGGGTGTGAAGGCGTTAAGAGCATCGCCGATGGCGAGGCAAACAGCTTCGACAGTTCGGGCTGAGGCTTTCCGCAACAGATGTTTGAGCTTGGCGAAGACCTGTTCGATCGGGTTCAGGTCCGGCGAGTATTTCGGCAGGAAGAAGAGCTTTGCTCCGGTCGCGCGGATGAGCTGGCGCACGGCTTTGCTCTTGTGGCTGCCGAGATTGTCCATGATCACGATATCGCCGGGACGAAGCGTGGGGACGAGAACTTTCTCGACATAGGTTCGAAAGCTTTCGCCATCGATCGGGCCTTCGAGGAACCAAGGAGCATCGATCCGGTCGTGGCGCAGTGCCGCCAGGAAGGTCATCGTTTTCCAACGTCCGTGCGGAACCTTGGTGGGCAGCCTGTGACCGCGGCGCGCCCATCCTCGCAAGGCCGCCATGTCGGTTCTGGTCCAGGTCTCGTCGATGAAGACCAGCCGCTCAGCTTCGACGCAATCCTGGTACTTTGTCCACTGTGCGCGCCGCCGCGCCACGTCCGGACGATCGCGTTCGCCAGCCACCACGCTTTTTTTTGAAGCTGAGCTTCTCGGCATGAACGAACTGCCAGACCGAGCGGTAGTCGACCTTAAGCCCTCGCTCGGCCAGTTCAGTCACAAGTCCGCGCAAGGTGAAGTCGCCATCCTTGATCCGCTGCAAAAGCCAGACCCGGTGCTGCCCGGAAATCGCCTTCGGCTTGTGACCGCCCATCTTGCCCGGCGCAACGCCGCCGGTTTCCTTTTGTCGCCGCACCCAGCCGATCGCTGTGCTGATGGCAACCCCGAACCGCTTCGCGGCCTCGTTGCGCGACAATCCACCGGTCTCGACTGCTGCAACCACTCGCTTGCGAAGATCAACAGAGTAAGGTTTTCCCATCCATACTGGCCTCCATCCCAGCCAGCATGGTGAATCAGAAACACCCTGATTTGGGAATCCCAAATCGATTCAGGCTAAAGTCATCCCGCTTTAGTGGGAGCTTCGCGTCCTGCCATGCGACGTAGCCGCCCTCCAGCACTTCCGCCGGCGCACCAGCCTGGCGCAGCCACGCGGCCGCGCCTTCGCTCAGTTTGAGACCGTGCTGACAGATCACGACCACGTCGCGGCCGCGATAGTGCTGAGCCCACTC
>JANMKS010000085.1:0-15936 GCA_031372155.1 Sphingomonas sp. | reverse complement strand
CGGCGTCCGCTGGCGCTTGACGACGGTGCCGCCGCCCTCTTGACCCCAGAGGCTCGATCGACCCTGGCGACGGCGCGCAGCACGCTAAACGTGGTGGAAGAATGGAACCCGACTGTTCTCGAAAGCGCTGTGCGAAGTGTGGCTGAGGAGGCCGGTGTGGGGCTCGGCAAAGTGGCTCAGCCGCTTCGCGCAGCGCTGACGGGACGGAGTACTTCGCCAGGCATCTTCGATGTACTCGTTTTGCTCGGTCGCGACGAATCGCTCGGGCGGCTTGACGATTGCATCGCGGGGCGCAACGGCACCGCATAACCTTTTCTTCGGAGTGCATGAATGGCCGACGCAACCGCAAAACTGACGCTGGGCGACAAGGAAAACAGCTATGCCGTCATGTCGGGTACGGTCGGCCCCGACGTCATCGACATTCGCAAGCTCTATGCTCAGACGGGTGCCTTCACTTACGACCCCGGGTTCACGAGCACAGCGAGCTGTGATTCTGCAATTACATATATAGACGGCGATCAAGGGGTGCTGCTTCACCGCGGCTATCCGATCGGACAGCTGGCCGAGCATTCCAGCTTCATGGAAGTCAGCTACCTGCTGCTGAACGGCGAATTGCCCGACAAGGATACGCTGGAACAGTTCAGCACCACCATCACCCGCCACACGATGCTTCACGAGCAGATGGCGACTTTTTTCCGCGGGTTTCGCCGCGACGCGCACCCGATGGCGATCATGTGCGGTGCGGTCGGCGCGCTGTCGGCATTCTATCACGATTCGACCGACATCACCGATCCTCACCAGCGGATGGTGGCGTCGCACCGCCTCATCGCAAAGATGCCCACCATCGCCGCGATGGCATATCAATACAGCGTCGGACGCCCGTTCCTCTATCCCCAGAACAGCTTGTCCTACACCGGCAATTTCCTCCGCATGGCATTCGGCAACCCGGCCGAGCCGTATGAGGTCAATCCGATCGTTGAAAAGGTCATGGACCGCATCTTCATCCTGCACGCCGACCACGAACAGAACGCATCGACTTCGACGGTGCGTCTGGCCGGTTCGTCTGGCGCTAATCCGTTCGCGTGCATCGCGGCGGGCATTGCCTGCCTGTGGGGTCCCGCGCACGGCGGCGCCAACGAAGCGGCGCTCAACATGCTTCGAGAGATCGGCACGCCCGACCGCATTCCCCATTACATAGAGCGCGCGAAGAACAAGGATGATCCGTTCCGCCTGATGGGGTTTGGGCACCGTGTTTACAAAAACTACGATCCGCGCGCGACGGTAATGCAACAGACGGTGCGCGAAGTCCTGAAGGAATTGAACGTTACCGACCCGATTTTCGAGGTGGCGCTCCAGCTCGAGGAAATGGCGCTCAAGGATCCCTATTTCATTGAAAAGAAGCTGTTCCCCAACGTCGATTTCTATTCGGGCGTGATCCTGTCCGCCATCGGCTTTCCGACCACGATGTTTACCGTGCTGTTCGCGCTCGCCCGCACTGTCGGCTGGGTCGCGCAGTGGAACGAGATGATCAGCGATCCGGAGCAGAAGATCGGTCGTCCGCGCCAGCTTTATACCGGGCCGACCGAGCGCGATTACGTGCCCGTCGATCAGCGTTAGGCGGTCGGAAGCGTCAGGACAAATCGCGCGCCCTGGCCCGGCGCGCTGTCGACACCGATGTCGCCGCCCATGGCGCGCGCAAGGCGACGGGCGATGTAGAGACCAAGGCCGCTGCCGCCGACTTCGGAAGGATCGACGCGCTCGAACTTGTCGAAGATGCGTTGGTGGTTCTCCTCGGCAATACCCTTGCCCTGGTCAGCAATGATCAGGACAGCGGTGTCGGTGTCGCGTTCGGTCCGCAGCCAGACCATCGATCCTTCAGGCGAATAACGTACGGCGTTGCTGATCAGGTTGACGACGATCTGCAAAACCCGTCGAAAATCGCCGCGCGCCATCAACACCTCGTCGGCGGGGGGACGGTCGATCCGTACCAACCTGTCCGCCGCCCGCACCGAAAGCAAACCCGCCGCCCGACGCGCGACATCGGCCAGGTCGATGGGTTCCAGTTCGGGCCTGTAGTCGGCCCGTTCGAGTGCCTGCAAGTCCGAGAGGTCGTCGACCAGCGACAGTAGGTGACGCGCGGCGCTGGCGATGTCGCCCGCGTATTCCGCATAATCGCGCCGCAGGGGGCCCTCGGCCTGCGCTCCGATCGAGTCCGCGTTGGCGACGATGCGCGCGAGCGGTTCTCGCAGCGCGCGATCGAGCCGTTCGGTGAACGCGCTGTCGACGGGCACGTCGGCGGGTCGAGGCGGTGAGACGACATCGACCAAGACAGCACCCCTCGCATCTCCCGTAAAGCCGACGACGGCACCGTTCGCGTCAGTCAGTACCGATGCCGACAATTCGAGTTCGACATCGGGCTGGTCACGCCGGATCGCTCGCTGCCCGGCAAAGCCCTGACCACGCGCGACTGCGTCGATGATCGGCAAATCCCCTTCATTGTTTTCGATGAGCCGCACGATGCGGGTCAGTGGTTGCCCGATCAACTCGGGGGACCCGAACGACAGCGAAGTGAGGCGAAGCGAGGCATCGGTGCTCCAATGCCAGTCATTCGCAACCGAAGCTGGTTCGGCCGGAGAATCGGGTTGGGCCGTTAGCCAGGGAACGCGCTGTGGCCGGACTGACCATCCGCTGACTGCCAGGACGACTTCATCACCATCGGGTCGGGCGCGGACCCACAGGTCGAGGTCGACCTCTCCCTCCGCCGCGACAACGCTGCGCGAAATCAGGATGCCGAGCGTCCGCGCAAGCCGGGCGATCGACGCAAGCGGCGGCACGGCAAACATGCTGCCGAGCGTTCCGCCGGCCCGTTCGTGGAGCGCAAGCAGCCGCGGATCGGCCACGATCAGGCGTCCGGCAGCATCGACCCGGCCGACCGCGCTTTCAGGCACGCGGCACCGTGACGTGCGGCGCACGCGATGCTGTTGCAAAGGGGGCCGAGTGCACCATCGACCCAAGAGTAAGCGGTTGCGGTTAAAACGACGCTAAGCGCGTCTTCAGCTTTCCGACAGCGGCGACAAGGCTGAGCGCCGCATGTCCCGCAGCTACGGCGAGCGCCGCGATCGGGGAGCCGAATGCGAAGCCGACCAGCCCGATGATCGCGTGACCGCTGGGGTCGCCCCGCCACCGTGAAAACTGCGCGTCGTCGCGCGCAATCGGGGCCGCAAGCCATGTCGCCGCGATATTGGCGACGGCCAGCACGGCACAGCCCCACTGACCGGTCCGCAGCATCAGTGTCGTCCCCATCGCAACGACGACGACTGCGGCCGCAAGCGCGCGCACGGGATATCTCAGCCGTTCCCAAGGCGTTGCTCCGGCCCCCGCCCTTGCCTCCAGAGAACCGCCCAGATCGCACAACTGCCCGATCAGCAGAAGGACGAGCGAGGCAACGATCCACCCGAAAAGCGCGCTTACGCCTGCCATCCCGAAAGCGGCAAAGCCGGCGAGCGTCACCCATTTCGCTTCGATGCCGGCCTCGCCGGCAATACGGGCCAGCAGGCGCGCCGCCGGTCGAAGCAACCAGTGCGTCGCCCATCCCGCACTCTCGACGTCTGTCGCTGCAATCAGGCTCCGTCCGGCGTTCTGTGCGCCGATGCTGCCTTCGACGACGAGCAGGTCACGATCTGCCTCGTCCGGAGTGAGCGTCATGCGGTGCGCCCCCTCCTGAACCGCGCGGCGCAACAGGGTCGAGGCGAAGTCCCAGTCCCCCAGCGTCGCCGCCGTCCGCCTCAGTAGTCCCCCATCTATGCGCCCGAAACCGATCCAGCGAGCGGTCGGGTCGATCAGTTCGAACCGCTGGTTCGCGGGCTCATCGCGTACGCACAGCAAGCACATGCCCTCGCTTTGCGCCAACCGCTGCAGTCGATCGTGCGCAACGATCACTCCGGGAGCCAGCATGAGGACGCCTTCATCGGGATGAACCAGGTCGGCGGCGTCGGCGACGGTTCGCGCTATATCGACGCTCATGCCTTCGCTGCGTAGCCGGTCCACGCTCGCCAGCAGCGCTGCGCCCACCCGCTCGACGAACACGACCGCATGCATCGCACCGGCTGCCCGTGCACGTCTCAACTGGTATTCGACCGGTGATGCGCCGAGCAGACGCGGCCCCTCGTCGTCGCCGGCAATCAGCAATGCTGCCAATGGCAAATGAAATACTCTCTTCGACCCGCTTGTCGCCGCGCTTAGACCAACTTTGCTTCGAGGTCATGCCCTTGCGGGGATTGCCGACGCGAGAAGTTTCGCAATGCCGAAAGTTTATGGTAAACCGATCTCATGAACGGGGGAACGCAGGTGGTCGGCCAATGGCCCGACCGGGAGCAGGAGGCGCATGCCGAAGAGGCACCGCTCGACCTGCATTATTTCGACCAGATGGAAGAGGACGACGCGCCGGTACGACAGCGCGACTGGCCGGCTACTATTGCAACATCCTTGTGCATTGCGTCGGCACTGGGCTGGATCGCATTTCTGATTTTCATCTATGCGCCGCTATGGTTCAACTCCTCGCCAACACCCGATGCAGTGGCACTGGCACTTGCATTGGCGAGCCCGCCGCTCATCGTGATCATACTCATCCACCGGATCGCTACACGCAACCGCCGCAGTCACGCGATCGCCATGGCGCAAGCATCGCAAGGGATGCGTGCCGAGCAGGCGCGACTCGAATCGTCGCTGGCGCACGTGGCGGCGCGATTGACTGCCGAACGCGCCGAGCTTTCGGAGACCAACGATCGGTTGATGTCACTTGGCGAGGAAGCCGCTCACCGCATGAAAACCGCGAGCGAAGCGATGCGCGAAGAGGTCGAAACGCTCACCCGCTATGGCCATGCGCTCAAGTTTTCGGCGACTTCGGCCCGCGCGGATGTCGCGGTGCTGCTTGCGGATCTGCCCAAGGCACAGGTCGAAACGCGGCATATGGTCGCCGCATTGCAAGAGGCCGGCATCACCGCGCATGAAAAGGCGGGCGCACTCGACGCGCTGCTCGCGTCGCTCACAGTTCGAGGGCGCGAGGCCGACGAGATCGCCGGTGGCGCAGCGCAGAAGCTCGCAGCGCACCTGTCGCGCGTCGAAAGCGTCAGCGAAACGGCGGGCGCACGGCTGGAGGATGCCGCCACACGCATGACCGACGCCATCGATGCGGCCCTCGATCGCGCTGCCACGGCGAACGAAACCGCACGGGCGGGGATGGACGCGCAGGGCGCAGCGATGCTTGCGCTCGTCGACCAGACCCAGGCAGCATTGGCGCGCACAGGCGTCGATTCTGCCGAAGCGCTGACCGCTCGCGTCGACGATGTCACCGAAAAGCTGGAGGCAATGGCGGCATTGCTCGCGGTGCAATCCGAAACGACCACGAACTTGCTCGGCACTGTTCGCGAGGGGCTCGACGGCGTCGATACCCGGCTTGCCGCGCTCGACGATACCGGGACCGGCCGGGCCGAGCGGTTGGCCGCGGCGCTTGCCTCGCTCGACCGTCACGCCGCCACGCTGACCGGTTCGCTCGCTGCGGGAACCGACACCGCCGACGCGCTGATCGGACGGACAGAGACGCTTATGACCACGCTCGACGCTTCGGTACGCGAAATCGATGAGACGCTGCCCGCTGCTTTCGCACGCCTTGACGCACGGAGCGATGCATCGCGCGCCAAGGTTGCCGAAACCGCGCCCGTTGTCGCCCAGATCGAGAAGAATGCCTCCGCGGCACTCGATCGCCTGATCGAAGCGGAGGCTTTGATCGCAAAGCAGCGCGGCGCGCTCGACGCCATGGTCGGCGATGCCGATGCCCGCCTCGCCGCAACGCGCATTGCGGCCGAACAGCTCGTCGCAACAGTCGAAAGCGCCGACAGTACTACGCGGGCGCTTGCGGAAGGCGCAGGGGCACAACTCGTCGAAGCGATGGTCCGGGTGCGCGAGACCGCCAATGCCGCCGCAGAGCGTGCGCGCGAGGCCATTGCCGCCGTCATTCCCGAGGCAGCGGGGCAATTGTCCGAGGCAAGCCGTCAGGCACTGACACAGGCCATCACCGAGCAGGTCGAAGTGCATATCAAGGAGCTGGGCAATACCGCCGAACGCGCGGTCGAAACGGCGCACAAGGCGTCCGACAAGCTCATGCGCCAGATGCTCACCATTGCCGAAACAAGCGCCGCTGTGGAAGCCAGAATCGAGGAAGCGCGGGCCGAGGTCGAAGCGAGCGATCGCGACAGTTTCGCACGACGCGTGGCGCTCCTGATCGAATCGCTCAACTCGACCGCCATCGACGTCACGAAAATCCTGTCGAACGACGTTACCGACAGCGCCTGGGCAAGTTATCTGCGCGGCGACAGAGGGGTCTTCACGCGCCGCGCGGTGCGCCTGCTCGATTCAGGCGAAGTCCGCGAAATCGCACGCCATTACGCCGAGGAACCCGAGTTCCGCGAACAGGTCAACCGCTACATTCACGACTTCGAAGCAATGCTCCGCAACATCCTCGCGACGCGTGAAGGATCTTCGCTCGGCGTGACGCTGCTGTCGTCTGACATGGGCAAACTCTACGTGGCATTGGCGCAAGCGATTGAGCGATTGCGCACATAAGCCGCCCCGCTCGACGGCGACACGGCGGCTCCCTATTGAAATTGACTATCGACGTGTAACTCCCGGTCCGGCATTGCGATGTCACGTCGGCTTCCGCTGAGGGTGAGTTGCTTGGGGATATCAGTGCTTTGCTTGTGATCAATGACACGCGTTCCGCACTCGCGACCGTTGCGAGTTCGCTGTCCGCGATCGGCCTTGCCAATGCCTTGGCGCAGAGCATCGACTGCGTGAAGCTCGTCAGTCTCGACGGCAAGATAAATTACATGAACAGCAACGGCCTGTGCGCAATGGAGATCGACGATTTCTGTGCGATCGAGGGGGCTCGCTGGGTCGATATGTGGCCAGAAGCGGTCAAACCAGTCGTTCTCGATGCTTGTGCGGAAGCAGCTGTCGGCAAATCCGTTCAGTTTCGGGCGTTTTGTCCGACAGCCAAGGGCGCGTCGCGCTGGTGGGACGTGTCCGTGTCACCGGTCACCGACACCAGCGGTCAGATCGCCGGGTTCCTGACCGTGTCGCGCGACGTGACGGTCAATGAGCAGCGCCGCGAAGCCTTGGCGATTGCCGCTGCCGAAATGAAGCACCGGTTGGGCAATACCTATCAGATGATCACGAGCCTGTTAGTGATGACGGCGCGCGGCAATCCCGTTCATGAGGCATTTGCAACGCAAATGGCCGACCGTCTCGGCGCACTCGGCCGGGCGCAGGCGCTGTTCGCCGATAACGAAGCGCCCTGCGATCTCGCCGAACTCATTCCGGCGCTCGTCACACCGATGGGAAATGGAGAAGGACAGGTGTCATTCGACACATTGCCCGCCATCACCGTTCCCCAATCGCAGGCGGATGCCATCGCGCTCGTCGTTGGAGAACTCGCCGTCAATTCGGCCAAGCACGGTGCCTTTGCAAAGGGGGGAACGGTTCGCGTCAACGCCGCGGCCGAAAACCAGATTTTGACGATCGTGTGGCGCGAGCGTTGCGATCGCCTCGTCGAACATCACTCACGCGAAGGTGGCCAGGGCTTAAAGCTCATGAATCAGATCATGCGGGCGCGCAATGGCAGCATGATCATCGACTGGGAAAACAATGGCATCGTTGCGACGCTAACGCTCCCGCTTGCGGCGTGATTCGAAGTGATCGTACGGCCAGCGCCACGAGCGGCTAGGCTTTTGCGAAGTTGAGCATGTCCGCCGTCACCCACCCGAACACGTAATTGGCGTAGTAGAGTCCGAACAGCACCGTCGCCACGATCGTGATCCTTACCGCCAGCGGTCCCGGGCGGAACACCGCGGGGGCACTTTCGGCCTGGCCGGGCACGCGTTCGAGGCCTGCTTCCTCAGCAGTCCTGACCCCGAACGGCAACACCAGAAAGGCCGACATCACCCAAAACAGGATGTAGATCGCGATGGCGGGCTCGAGCCTCATGCGGCAACGACCAGTACGTCGATGATCGGCTTCTTGCCGGTCCAGGTGCTCGCGACCTTGCGCACTGCCAGCCGCACCGCTTCGCGCCGCCGTTCGATATCACGCTCATTCTTGCCCGCACCCGCTGCGGCATCGCGCGCTTCCTCGATAAAGGCCTCGCGCTCGTCCTCGACCGGCACACCCTGAATACGAACATCGGGCCGCCCGGTCGTCCGTCCGCTCGCGTCCATCGCAATCGCGACCGAGATCACGCCGTTCAGCGATATCCGGCGCCGCTCGCTGATCGTCGCACCGTCGGCGGGCAGGATGACGTCACCATCGAGCACCAGTCGGCCCGTGCGCTCATTGCCGACGATCTTTGGCCCGTTGGGCGCGAGCCGCACGACGTCGCCGTTCGACTGCACGATCGCCTTGGGCACCCCCCGCTCAAGCCCAAAACGCGCCTGTTCGGCCATATGCCGCCGTTCGCCATGAACCGGGATCAGCATTTCAGGCCGGATCCATTCGTACATCGCGGCAAGCTCGGGCCGTCCGGGATGCCCGGATACGTGGACGTGCGCCTGCTTTTCCGTGACCATGATCACGTTCTTGCGCGCAAGTGCATTCTGGATGCGGCCGATCTGAACTTCGTTGCCCGGGATCTGCTTCGATGAAAAGATTACCGTGTCGCCCTCGCCCATCTTGATCTGATGCTGGTCAAAGGCGATCCGGGCCAGCGCGGCCCGGGTCTCGCCCTGCCCACCGGTTGCGACGACCAGGCTTTTGTGCGGTGGCAATGCCATCGCACTCTCGAAATCGACCGTCTCAGGAAAATCCTTCAGATACTCGTTCGCGCGCGCTGCCGTAATTATCTTGTCGAGCGATCGCCCCGCCACGGTCAGCACCCGGCCTGTCGCCTTCGCGACTTGCCCCAGTGTCGCCAGCCGTGCGGCGTTCGACGCAAAGCTCGTCACGACGACACGACCCTTGGCGGCCTTCACTGCCCCCATCAGTCCGTCGCGGACACTGCCCTCGGTCCCCGAAGCTTCTGCATTGAACGCATTGGTCGAATCGCAGACGAGCGCCAGCACCCTGCTGTCGCCAATCTGCGTCATCTCGGCAGCGGTCGCCGGGACGCCCATCACAGGCTCATCGTCGAGCTTCCAGTCGCCGGTGTGAAATACCCGGCCGTACGGCGTGTCGATGATGCACGCATCCATGTCGGGAATCGAATGCGCGAGCCGGACGAGCTCCACGCCGAACGGCCCGAGTTGCAAGCGCTCGCCGGGCTTCACGATATTGAGTTTGACCTGCTTGGCGATGCCCTCTTCCTCCAGCTTTCCCCGGATCAGCGTGGCGGTGAACGGGTTGGCAAAGAGCGGTACGCCCAGGTCGGCGGCGAGATAGGGAACCGCGCCGATATGATCCTCGTGCCCGTGAGTCAGCACGATACCGACAAGGTCGTCAAGCCGCTGTTCGATGAACTCGAGGTCGGGGAGGACGAGGTCGATGCCGGGATAGTCGGCACCTGCGAACGTCAGGCCCAGGTCGACCATCAACCACTTGCCGTCGCACCCGTACAGGTTGACGTTCATGCCGATTTCGTCCGACCCGCCAAGCGCGAGAAAGAGCAATTCTTTTCCAGGTGTTGTCAAAATATGTTTCCAAAATGGCGTGGCGCCGGCGGAGGCCGGGGCCGTATGCGTAAATATGCTCTTTACAACCGCGAGCGGCCCGGCCTCCGCCGGGGCGACGGCTAATTCTTATTAAGACGCCCCCACATGATGGCGAGTCCCCGGATGGTCAAATCGGGTTCGAGCGCGTCGAAAACAAGGCTGTGCTTTTCGAACAGGGTTGCCAGTCCGCCCGTGGCGAGCACTTTCACCGGCCGTCCGACTTCGGCCTTGATCCGCGCGGTCAGCCCTTCAATCAGGCCGATATAACCCCAGTAAATCCCGATCACCATCTGGTCTTCGGTCGTGCGACCGATCACGCTCGTGCTGTCGGGTGCCTCGATGGCAATCCGCGGCAGTTTTGCCGCCGCAGCGACCAGAGCATCGAGCGACAGGTTGATGCCCGGCGCGATGATGCCGCCCTTGTAGGCACCGCTGTAGTCGATAACGTCGAACGTGGTCGCGGTGCCGAAATCGATAACGATCAGGTCGCCGCCGTGAAGTTGATGCGCGGCGATCGCGTTCACTACGCGATCGGCACCCACGGTGGCGGGTTCCACGACGTCGAGCGCGATGCCCCAGTCCATCGGCGCACGACCCGCGACCAGCGGATGATGGCCGAAATACTTTTCGGACAGGACGGTCAGATTATGGAGTGCGCGCGGCACTACGGTTGCGATCACGACCGCTTCGACCGCCTTCATGTCGTGCCCACCCAGCGCCATCAACTGCGACAGCCACACCGCATATTCGTCCGCCGTTCGCCTGGCATCGGTCGCAATCCGCCAGCGCGCAATGATTGCTTCGTCGCTGACCAGCGCAAAGACGACATTGGTATTCCCGGCATCGATCGCGAGCAGCATTGGAACCCTTGTCAGATCAGGAAGACGTCGCCAGCGTGAATGACACGCGCGTGCCCGTCCGCCAAGCGCAACCGCAGCGCGCAGTCGTCGGTCAGGCCGTCGAACAGCCCCGCTATCGCATCGCCATCGGGCAGATTGACCTGAAGAGCCGTGCCGAGCGGGTACGCGCGTTCCAGCCAGGCCAAGCGAATGGCCGGCAAGCCCTCGTCACGCCAGCGTTCCAGCCAATCCGCAAAGAACTGTGACAGCGTTTCAACGAATAATTGCGTGCCGGGGGAGGCAATATCCATCGCCGAAAGACTCGTCACCGGCCGGTCGAGATCATCAGGACAATGCACAAGGTTGACACCGACCCCGATCACCACGCGATCGGCCGCCCGTTCCAGCAGCACGCCGGCAAGCTTTGCACCGCACGCGCCCGCGAGCAGATCGTTTGGCCATTTCAGCAGGATGTCGGCCGTCCAGATCGCAACGGTGTCGAAGAGTGCGACGGCGACAACCAGCGCCAGCGTGGCGGCTGGCGGATCGTCGCTGCGCAGGCACACCAGCCCGCTCGCATGAAGATTGCCCGGCGGCGAGAGCCAAGGCCGCGCCAGTCGACCGCGCCCGGCAGTCTGCGAATCCGCGACCAGCCAGTCGCCGTCCTGCGCCGCCGTATCGTCAAGCAGGTCCGTGTTCGTCGAACCGGTTACGGCAACACGGCGGATTGTCAGAACAGCGACTCTGCGGCCGCCGCACTGCTCGCCCCAAGCACGGGGATCAGGACATATCCCAGCACGATCAACACTGCGCAGGCCGCGATAAGGCCGTTTTCGATCCGGCTTGCAGCAGGGGCATAAGCCGTCGCGGGTTCATCGAAATACATCGTCTTGATGATCTTTAGATAATAAAACGCACCGATCACCGAAGCGGCGATGCCGACCGCCGCGAGCGGCGTCAGTCCGGCCGCAACCGCCGCATCGAAAACGACGAATTTTGCCCAGAAGCCAAACAACGGCGGGATCCCGGCGAGCGAAAACATGAAGATCGCGAGCGCCGCTGCCAATCCCCTGCGGCTCTGCGACAGGCCCGAAAGGCTTGCAATGCTTTCGACCGGTTGGCCCGATGCGTCGCGCATCTGCAGCACGCACAGGAAGCTTCCCACCGTCATCACGACGTAGATGGCCAGGTACGACAACACCGCCGCCACGCCTTCGCGTGTCCCAGCCGCGAGCCCGATCAGCGCGAAGCCGACGTTATTGATCGACGAATACGCGAGCAACCGCTTGATATTGCTTTGCCCGATGGCTCCCGCCGCGCCGAGCACGATCGAGGCGAGCGACGAGAAAATCACGATTTGCCGCCACTCGAGCGTCGCTGACCCCATTGCTTCGACCGCAACACGCGTCAGCAACGCCATCGCCGCGACTTTCTGCGCGGTCGCAAACAGCGTCGTGACGGGCGTCGGCGCACCTTCGTAAACGTCGGGCGTCCACATATGGAAGGGCACGGCGGCGATCTTGAACGCAAGCCCGGCAAAGACGAAGACGAGTCCGAACAACTGCCCGGTCGTCAATCCGGCCGAATACGCCCGCGCGATCCCTGCGAAACTTGTCGTGCCGGTGAAGCCGTAAACCAGGCTCATCCCGTAGAGAAGAATGCCCGACGCGAGGGCACCCAGCACAAAATATTTGAGACCTGCCTCCGCCGAGCGCTGGTCCCGCCGCATGAAGCTTGCAAGGACGTAGCTTGCCAGGCTTTGAAGCTCCAGGCCGATGTAGAGCGTCAGCAGGTCACCCGCCGACACCATCATCCCCGCGCCCGCCGTCGCAAGCAAAATCAGCACCGGATATTCCGCACGCAAGCGGTCGCCCGCAGCAAAGAAGCGCGGCGCGATGATGATGCAGACCGCAGTCGCCGCATAGATCAGCACTTTTGCGAAAGCCGCAAAGGCATCCGCCGTGTACAGTCCGTCGAAACCCGCGCCATAGCCCGGCGGTGGCAGGACGGCGGCGAATCCAGCCGCGACGATCAGTGCGACCGAAGCGATCGAGATCGCCCCCGTCGCCTCGTCGCCGCGCCACGCCGCGACCAGCATCAGCACGATCGCACCCAGCGACAGGATCACTTCGGGAAGGGTAAGGAGGAGCTGATTCATTGTGTTGGCCGCTCACCGACCGTGCCGAGCGAAGTCGAGAGGCTATGTGCCGAAGCGATATCCCGCGACTGCGCTCGAGGCGAACCGGTTATGGCCAATTGCGCGTCGCCACCCGGGTTGGCTCGCTCGATCCGCGCCACCAAAGTCCCCACGTCACGCCGCATGGGTTTCAAAAAGCTCTCCGGATAGACGCCCATCCATAACACGACGGCGGCAATCGGCACGAACATCGCAATCTCTCGCGTGGTAAGGTCGGGCATCGCGAGCGTGTCCGCGCCCGCCGCCTTGCCATAAATCATGCGCGCATAGAGATAGAGCATGTACGCCGCGCCCAGGATTATACCCGTGGTGGCGACAAACGCGACCCAGCTCGACGCCTGATAGGCCCCGACAAGGGCAAGGAACTCGGCCACAAAACCGCTCGTGCCCGGCAGACCGACCGACCCCATCGTAAAGAGCAGGAAAAACAGCGCATAGCCCGGCATCGTGTCGGCGAGTCCGCCATAGCGGCTGATTTCCCGCGTATGCAGACGGTCGTAAACCACGCCCACGCACAGGAACAACGCACCCGAGATCAGCCCGTGGCTGAGCATCATCAGCATCGCGCCTTCGATCCCTTGCCGGTTGAACGCCAGCAGGCCGATCGTGACGAACGCCATGTGAGCAACGGAGGAATAGGCAATCAGCTTTTTCATGTCCGACTGCACCAGCGCGACGAGGCTCGCATAGACGATCGCCACCATCGACAGGCCCATGACGAGCCAGAACCACGTCGCCGACCCTTCCGGAAACATCGGCAACAGGAAGCGGATGAAGCCGTAACCGCCCATCTTCAGCAGCACGCCCGCCAGAATGACAGACCCCGCCGTCGGCGCCTGGACGTGGGCGTCGGGCAGCCAGGTATGCACCGGCCACATCGGCATCTTGACCGCAAAGGATGCAAAGAACGCAATCCACAACCACGTCTGCGCCTCTGGGCTGAAGTCGTATTGCATCAGCGTCGGGATGTCGGTCGTGCCCGCCTCGCGTGCCATCCACAGCATCGCGATCAGCATCAGAACCGAACCGAGCAGCGTATAGAGAAAGAATTTGTAACTCGCGTAAATGCGTTCCGCGCCGCCCCAGATGCCGATGATCAGATACATCGGGATCAACCCCGCCTCGAAGAAGATGTAGAACAGGAACAGATCCTGCGCCGCAAACACGCCGATCATCAGCGCCTCCATAAGGAGGAACGCCGCCATATATTCGGGCACGCGTTTGGTGATGGAGTCCCACGATGCGGCGATACAGATCGGCATGAGGAAAACGCTCAGCATGATCAGCATCAACGCGATACCGTCGATGCCGAGAGCCCAGCTGAATCGGCCGAACATGTCGATCCGCTCGACGAATTGCCATTGCGCGCCTGATGTATCGAACTGCGCCCAAAGGCCGATGCCGAGGGCAAGATTAATTAGCGTGGCGATCAATGCGACCCAGCGGGCCTTTGCGGGCGACACATAGAGGCAAACCAACCCCGCCAGCAACGGAACCGCGATCATCATCGTCAGGTCCGGGAACAGATCGCTCATGATACCGATGTCGCTCATTGCGTCATTACCCAGGTCGCGGCGGCACTCAACCCGATCAGCATGACCAGCGCATAGGTATAGAGGTACCCCGACTGCAGCCGTGCTGCGAGGCCGCTGCCCTGCACGACGATTGCAGCGGCGCCGTCGGGGCCGAAGCGATCGATGACGCCCTCGTCGACGCCCTTCCAGAACAGCCGCCCGATCGCGAACGCAGGCCGCACGAAAACAGCGTTATACAATTCGTCCCAATACCATTTGTTGAGCAGGAACCGGTACAGCGACCCGAATGTCGCGACGAAACGCGCCGGAATGGTCGTATCGCGAATATACGCCTGATACGCGATTGCGAGCCCGATCAGCATCACGATCGTCGCCGACAGCTTCACGAGCAGCGGCACGTCGTGCATGTGGTGCATCAGTTCGGCGTCGAAGAACACCGAACCCTTCCAAAACTCGACGCCACGCTCGGCGTCGAGGAACGGCATGTGGAACGCGACTCCCGCAAACACCGCACCGACCGACAGGAGCGCCAGCGGCACCAGCATAGACATCGGGCTTTCGTGCGGATGATAACCCGCGGTTCCCTCGACGACCCTCATGGCACGATGCGCGCTGTCGCCATGCTCGTCATCGGGCGCATCATGATGCGAAGCGTGCTGGATATGCTCGGAGCCAGCCCAGCGCGGCTTGCCCCAGAAGGTCAGGAACATCAGCCGCCAAGAATAGAAACTTGTCAGCAGCGCCGCGAATACCGCAACCGCGAACGCAACCAGCCCCGCCTCGGTCCCGCGCGCGTAAGCTGCCTCGATGATCGCATCTTTCGAATAGAACCCCGCGAACCCGAACACCTCGGCAACGCCGACGCCGGTTATCGCCAGCGTTCCGGCCAGCATCGCATAGAATGTGAACGGAATTTCCTTTCGCAGACCCCCGTAAAACCGCATGTCCTGCTCATGGTGCATGGCGTGAATGACCGACCCCGCACCCAGGAACAACAGCGCCTTGAAGAAGGCGTGCGTGAACAAGTGGAACATCGCCCCGCCGAACGCCCCCACGCCCGCTGCCATGAACATGTAACCCAGCTGCGAGCAGGTCGAATATGCGATGACGCGCTTGATGTCGGTCTGTGTCGTGCCAACGGTCGCGGCAAAGAACGCCGTCGCTGCGCCGACATAGGTCACGACCGTCATCGCGGTCTCGCTCGTCACGAACATCGGCGACAGGCGGCACACCATGAACACGCCCGCCGTCACCATGGTCGCGGCGTGGATCAGCGCGGAGACCGGCGTCGGCCCCTCCATCGCGTCGGGCAACCAGGTGTGCAGCCCGAGCTGCGCTGACTTCCCCATCGCGCCCACGAACAGCAGCAGGCACAGCAGCGTCATCGTATCGACCCGCCCACCCAGAAAGCCGATCGTCGAGCCCGCCATGCCCGGCGCGGCCGCCAGGATCGCCGGGATGGAGACGGTTCCGAATACCAGGAACGTTCCGAATATCCCGAGCGAAAAGCCGAAATCACCGACGCGGTTGACGACGAAGGCCTTGATCGCCGCCGCGTTGGCGCTGGGCTTGTGATACCAAAAGCCGATGAGCAGGTAGGAAGCGAGCCCCACCCCCTCCCAGCCGAAAAACATCTGGACGAGGTTGTCCGCCGTCACCAGCATCAGCAT
>JANMKS010000077.1:0-1719 GCA_031372155.1 Sphingomonas sp. | reverse complement strand
TCCGAAAAGCCTTTCAGTCAGCCCTGCGACCGAAACGCTTGGGCAACAGCCACGGTGCCCAGGTCGTCGCCATTTTCAGTCGGCGCGCGGTCTTGCCGACCAGCGTGTGAACCTTGTTCCCGTGCGCCGCGTTCCACACCGCCTGAGCGACCTCCTCGACTGGCGTAAACTCCAATCCGGCATCGCGGACGACGTCGCGGATGGCTTGGTTCGACCCCGAAGCCGTCGCGTTCAGCAGCGGTGTGTCGATGAAGCTCGGCATGATCGTGCGCGCCTTGATCCCGGCTTCGCGCCATTCGCGGTCGAGCGACTCGGTCATTGCCCGCACGCCGAATTTGGTTGCGGCATAGGGCGCCATTCCCGCGCTCGCGTAAATGCCTGCGGCCGACGATGTCGTGACGAGCGCAGATCCCGGCGTGTTGCGAAGGTATGGATATCCCGCCTGAGCGCCCCAGAAACAGCCCTTCAGGTTGATGTCCAGCACACGTTCGATGTCCGCGCTTTCCATCGCCTCGATGGGTCCGCCGGTGCCGATCCCAGCATTGTTAAACAATATGTCGAGCCGTCCACCGGTCTTCGCGGTGAATGCGCTCAGCGCTTCGTCCCACGCGGCGCGGTCGCGCACGTCCATGACGTGTTGCGACGACAGTCCTTCGGAAAGCATTGCCGCTGTCTCCGCCAGTCCTGCTGCGTTGACGTCGGCGAGTCCGACAAACCAGTCCTTGCTCGCGAACAATTGCGCCGTCGCGCGACCGATGCCTGACCCGCCGCCCGTAATGAAGATCGCCTTGCGCAAATCCATGCCCCTCGTTCAATGCTGTGTGCACAGTCACAATCGCATTGCTGCACCAAGGCAAGACAATTCTTGCGCGCCCGACGACGGAAATCGGGTCGACATCGAAAGGAAGATGCGGTCATAGCGGCAGCCGGTTGGAGTGCTGTCCCCGTGAAACTTCCCGTCCTCGTCACCGGCGGTGCCGGCTATATCGGCAGTCATGCCGTACTCGCGCTGCGCGACGCGGGATGGCCCGTCGTCGTCGTCGACAATCTGGTCACGGGATTTCGCTCGGCCGTCCCCAGCGACGTCCCGTTTGTAGAGGGCAACATCGACGATGCAGCACTGATCGCGGCAACGATTGCCGAACACGGCATCCGGGCAATCATCCATTTTGCAGGGTCGGTCGTCGTCCCCGAATCAGTCAGCGATCCGCTCAAATATTACCTCAACAACACGGTTCGAACACGCGCCCTGCTCGAGGCGGCGGTCAAGGCGCAGGTTCCGCATTTCATCTTTTCATCGACTGCGGCGACCTATGGCATTCCCGAAGTCATCCCGGTCCGCGAAGACAGCCCGACACGCCCGATCAACCCCTATGGCATGTCGAAACTGATGAGCGAGGCGATGCTGGCCGATGTCGCCGCTGCCCACCCCATCAATTATTGTGCATTGCGCTATTTCAATGTGGCCGGGGCCGACCCGCAGGGGCGAAGCGGGCAATCGACCGCCGGCGCCACGCATCTCATCAAGATTGCGGCCGAAGCTGCGACGGGAAAGCGGAGCCATGTCAGCGTGTTTGGGACTGACTACGACACACCTGACGGCACCGGCGTCCGCGATTACATCCACGTCACCGACTTGGCGGAAGCGCATGTCGCCGCGCTCGAAAAGCTGATTGCCGACCCGACCGCGAGCCACATCATGAACGCGGGCTACAGCCG
>JANMKS010000070.1:0-2989 GCA_031372155.1 Sphingomonas sp. | reverse complement strand
CGCCTCGAAGGGTTTGCGTCGGAGTTCGGCCCGCGCTTCTACGGATTGCCGCTCAACGAGGGCACTGTGACTTTGGAACGGGGCGAGTCGCACGTTCCTGCCGCGCTTGGCTCAAGCGATCCCGTCGTACCGTTTTACGCGGGTGAAACACTTGGCTGGACTTTGGCCTAGAAAGGCATCCACTTACTTTTTTCGCTGAACTTCATGTAACCGACGTTCGCACCCAGGCGCACGCCGACACCGAGCCGTACCGGAATCAGGACGACGCTGCCCCGACGCAGGTAGGTCGCCGAGAAGCCGCCTACGAAATATGCGCGCCCCTCGACCTGCGGATAGCGCTTATATAGGTCTTGGCTGTCGTAGAGATTATAGACCAGCGTGAAGACCTTGGTCGCGTCGCCACCGACATCGAAGCCAATCGACGGACCCGTCCAGTACACGGGGCGCTGCCCCTCGACCTTGTGCTGCATCGTTCCCGATCCATAGCGCAGGCCGACGACGAACGCGCCTGCGACCTCGCGCCCGGCGATATAGGCATTGGGCTCGCCCTGATCCTTCAGGATCTTTTCAAGGATTCCGGCGAGCCCCGCGGCACCTTTGCCAAACACGCCCTCGGCGGCACCGATCAGGTCGTCTTTCTTGTACGTCGGCGTCGCGGGGTTGGCGAGCGGACTGCTCGTCGCGTCGCTCGAAGGGGGGACGGGCGGCGTTTCGACCGCCTGTGACTGCGGCGCGGCCGGAGGTGCCGTGTAGTCGCTCGGCGCTTCCTGTGTGGCATAGCCGCGCTCGCCCGGAAGGGGGGCGACATCGGACTGGGCAGCCGCGGTATTCGGATCGACCGTTCGCACCTGCGCCACGGCGGGCATTGCCGATGCGGCCAGCGTTGCCATCGCTGCTATTATCGTCTTGCGTATATTCATTTCGGCCCCCGCAACGCTCCGCCGGTCACGTTAAGACGCTTCGACCTGTCGGTGCAATGAACGCCGCGGCGATACGAGTCGATTTCGCGCCCGGTTGCCGGTTGAACGCCCGTGCGCGCCCGTCTATAGGCTCGCGCTTCGCCATCGACCGGAGACGTGGGTGAGTGGCTGAAACCAACGGTTTGCTAAACCGTCGTGGCGGGTAACCGCCACCGCGAGTTCGAATCTCGCCGTCTCCGCCAGGTGCTGGCCCATGAACTGCCGATTATTCAATAGCCAGCACTCTTGCGGCAATTCCCGGTATTGCTTTACTGGAATACTAAGCAAGCGCTATTATATGCGTCGCATGACAGACAGTATCGGATTTCTGGTAAGCGATGTTTCGCGCTTGGTGCGAAAGCGCTTCGATGAGCGCGCTCGCCTCATCGGCGTCACCCGCGCGCAGTGGCGCGCGCTGACTGCGCTTACCCGGCAAGAGGGGGTGCAGCAGGGGGTGCTCGCAGAATTGCTCGAAGTCGAGCCGATCACTTTGTGCCGGATGATCGACCGGCTTGAGGAAACCGGCCTGGTTGAACGTCGCCGCGATCCGGGCGACCGGCGTGCCTGGAATTTGTACCTCACCCAAAAGGCCGGGCCCCTGATCGCGCAATTGCGCGTTATCGCCGACGAGGTTTTCACGACCGCGCTCGACGATATCCCTGCGAGCGCTGTCGAAGCGCTCACCGACACGTTGAGTCGCGTCCGCATGAATCTGGGTGCGGCCTCGGGTCGAAAGGAGCTTGCCAATGGCTGATGCCGATCCTGCAAACAGCATGCGTGCCGACGAAACCGCGACGCGCGTTGAACCCATTCCCGAAGGGCGGTCGCGGTCGCGCTGGCGACGACCGGCGTTGCTTCTGATCGTCCCGCTGCTCGTGGTTGCGGTCGGCGGTTATCTGTGGCTCACCTCGGGACGCTTCGTTTCCACCGACAACGCTTATGTGGCGCAGGACAAGGTTTCGGTCGGCTCGGACGTTGCCGGTCGAATCGTTGAGGTCGCGGTTCGCGAGAATCAGCGGGTGAAGGCGGGCGATGTCCTGTTCCGTATCGATCCAGAGCCATATCGAATTGCCGTGGCGCAAGCCGATGCCGCGATTGCCAATGCTCAGGTTCAGTTGAATGTGCTGCAGTCGGGGCTAGGCTCCAGTGCAGCCGACATTCAGGCCGCGCGCGACACCATCGCTTCGGCGCAAGAGGATTATCAGCGGCAAAGCGCGCTGATGACGCGCGGCTTCACAACACGCGCCCGACTGCAGGAGGCACAGCACGCAGTCGCACAGGGACGCGCGGCACTCGCCTCTGCACAGGCAGCGGCCGGAGAGGCGCAGGCAAAGCTCTCTACCGGATCGGCAGCGCCCGAAGCCAACCCGGCAATCGTGGCTGCCCGCGTCCAGCGCCAAAAGGCCTTGCTTGATTTGTCGCGCGCCACAGTGCGTGCGCCCGTGGCGGGCATAGTCAGCCAGAGCGACCGGCTCCAGACCGGTCAGATGATGATGACCGGCCTGCCCGCGCTTAGTATCGTCGGCGGCAACGGTGCCTGGGTAGAGGCGAACTTCAAGGAAACTGACCTCAATCATTTGCGGGTGGGACAACCGGCCGAGGTCTCATTCGATGCCTATTCCGGGCTGAAATTGCGCGGTCACGTTCAGTCGATCGGTGCCGGTACAGGTTCGGAGTTCTCGGTTCTTCCGGCGCAGAACGCGAGCGGCAACTGGGTGAAGGTGACGCAGCGCGTGCCGGTGCGGATCGCGATCGACGAAGCGAGTCCGCGCCCGATGATCGCGGGGCTCTCGGCGGACGTGAAGGTCGACGTGCGTGGCAACCGATAGCGCCGTAGCAACGTCTTCCAAAGCTGCGCTTCCGGTGGCCAACCGCGGGTTGCTGACGCTGGGCGTGATGGCGGCGACCGTCATGCAGATTCTCGATTCCACAATCGCCAATGTCGCCCTGCCGCATATGCAGACGGCACTCGGTGCCACGGCGGACACGGTCACCTGGGTGTTGACGAGCTACATCGTCGCCTCCGCCAT
>JANMKS010000011.1:0-2193 GCA_031372155.1 Sphingomonas sp. | reverse complement strand
GGGCGCATGGATTTCGGTGCAGCGCCACTTCGCCGAAGCAGGCGTCGACGTGCAGACCGATCCCGTTCGTGTCGTCGGCTGCGGCGACATGTCGGGCGACGTGTTCGGCAACGGGATGTTGCTGTCCAGATCGCTGAAAATCGTCGCAGCGTTCGATCATCGGCATATCTTCATCGACCCCGATCCCGACCCCGAGACGAGCTGGACGGAACGCGAACGCATGTTCGCGTTGCCGCGTTCGTCCTGGGCCGATTACGACAAGCGCCTCATTTCGAAGGGCGGGGGCGTCTATGCGCGTTCCGAAAAGTCCATCAAGCTCAGCGGACAGGCCCGCGCCGCGCTCGGGATTACCGATGCGGCGCTCGATCCGGTATCGTTGATAACGGCGATCCTGAAATCTCCGGCCGACCTGATCTGGTTCGGAGGCATCGGCACTTACGTCAAGGCATCGGCACAAGGGCACGGCGACGTCGGCGATCCCGCCAACGACGCCCTTAGGGTAAATGCCGACGAAGTCCGCGCGAAAGTGATTGGCGAAGGCGCAAACCTGGGTGTGACTCAGGCTGCGCGCATCGAGTTTGCGACGCTTGGCGGCCGGATCAACACCGATTTCATCGACAATTCGGCAGGCGTCGATTGCTCGGATCACGAGGTGAACATCAAGATTGCGCTGAACGCCGAAGTGGCGGCGGGTGTGCTGACGATGCCGCGCCGCAACGCGCTGCTGGTCAAGATGACCGACGCCGTTGCCGACCTTGTGCTCGAGGATAACCGGCTCCAGACGCTTGCGCTGTCGATTGCGGAGCGCGGCGGTGCCAAGGTCGTGCCATCGCTCATCCGGTTGATCGAGACGTTCGAGGATGCCGGACGCCTCGACCGCAAGGTCGAAGGACTGGGCGCAAATGATGTCCTGCTCCGCCGGGTACAGGATCTGCACGGACTGACGCGACCCGAACTCGCAGTGCTGCTCGCGACCGCCAAACTGGCGCTTCAGGATGCGATCGAGAAGCACCCCGTCGCGCTCGATCGCGGACTGACAGTCGAGTTGCTGAAGGCCTTCCCGCCGCAGATGCGCGTGGCGTCGCACGCCGACGCTGTCGAACATCATCAGTTGCGCGGACAGATCGTGGCGACGAAGATCGCTAACCGGCTGGTCAACCGGATGGGGCTTATCCATCCCTTCGAACTCGCCGAGGAGGAAGGCGCATCGCTTGGTGACATCGCTGCGGCGTTCGTCATTGCCGAAGAATTGTTCGGGCTCGAAGACCTTTGGGAGGCGATCGACACGGCACCCGTCGATGAGGCGGCGCGGATCATGCTGTTCGAGTCGGTCGCGGTCGAACTCCGCGCTCAGATGGCCGACCTATTGCGCAACGCGGTCAGCGGGCGCTCGGTTCGCGACACCATCGGCGCCTTGACGCCAGGCATTACCACTCTGAACAAGGCGGTCGACTTGCTGTTGCAGGACGAGGCTCGTGCACAGGCAGGCGCGTTCGGACAGCGACTGGCGCAGGCCGGCGTGCCCAAACGTATCGCCGACAGGCTCGTGCTGCTCGTCGAACTCGACGGCGTGGTCGGCCTTGCTGCGCTCGGGAATCGGTCGGGCGTCGGCGAATTGCCGCTGGGCAATGCGTTCACGAAGTTGGGCGCAGCGCTGGGTCTGGACTGGGCGCAGGGCAGCGCAATGCGATTGGAGCCCGTCGATCCATGGGAACGTTTGCTGATCGCGGGACTTGCGCGCGACTTTCAGCAGATGCGCCTTGAATTCCTGGCGCGCGACCCTGCCGATCCTGAAGCGCGTGTCGCAAACTGGCTCGACGCACACGCACCGCGCGTCGCGCAATTTCGTGCCCTCATCAACCGCGCGCGAACGGTCGCCATACCTTCGGCGGCCATGCTCGCGCAAATCGCCGGACAGGCGCGGGTTTTGCTCGGCCGGACTTAAAGAAGTGTCGGGACGAGTGCGAGGAGCGCCCAGCTCAGGCTTGCGACAACGATAGCGCCCGCGAGCAAGCGGGGCCCGTGCAGACGCGTCCACAACAGGAAGCCGGTCAGGCTCATCGCTATGAGGGCACCTGCGATCGTATCGATGAACAGAACCCAGCCGATGCCGAGGCCCGCGCCTTTGTGCATGTTCTTGATCGTCGAGAGCAGGCTTTGCCCCTCGTGCTTCACGCTGACACTTGCGGAACC
>JANMKS010000001.1:0-5251 GCA_031372155.1 Sphingomonas sp. | reverse complement strand
CCTGATCGTCATTACCGCTTTCATCAGCCCGTTCCGTGCAGAGCGCGAGATGGTGCGTGCAATGCTGCCGCCGGGCGAGTTCATCGAAGTGCACATCGACACGCCGCTGGCCGAAGCCGAAGCGCGCGACGTGAAGGGGCTGTATAAAAAGGCGCGGCAGGGGGAACTCAAGAACTTCACCGGTATCGACAGCCCCTACGAGGCGCCGGTCGATCCCGAAATCCGCATCGACACGACGTCGATGACGCCGGAAGCAGCCGCCGACCTGATCGTCGAGGCGCTGATCGCGTGACCGATGCCGAACTTGCACGCGCGATTGCCGATGCGGCGGGGGCATTGCTGCTCCGATTGCGCGGTCGGCTTTCGGGCACGGCGCTTGGCGAGGAAGGCGACCGCGCCGCCAATGCGCTGATCCTGGAAACATTGGCGCGCGAGCGCCCGGACGACGGCATCCTGTCGGAGGAACGCAAGTGCGACGGGTCGAGGGTGAGCCGGCAACGGGTCTGGATCGTCGATCCGCTCGACGGAACGCGCGAGTACGGCGAGGGACGCGATGACTGGGCGGTGCATGTGGCGCTTGCGGCGAACGGCGTGGCGTGCGCGGGGGCGGTCGCTTTGCCTGCGCTCGATATCACCTTGTCTTCCGATCGGCCGGTCGTGGCAGGGCAGGCCAATGCGCCCCTAAGAATGGTCGTCAGCCGGACGCGGCCTGCGCCCGAAGCCGTTTCTGTGGCCGTTGCACTGGGCGCCGAACTGCTCCCGATGGGTTCGGCGGGTGCCAAGGCGATGGCGGTGGTGCGCGGTGAGGCCGACATCTATCTGCATTCCGGCGGACAGTTCGAATGGGACAATTGTGCCCCCGTCGCGGTGGCGGCCGCATCAGGGTTTCACTGTTCGCGCATCGACGGGTCGGCGCTTCGTTACAATCAGGCGGACCCTTACCTGCCCGACCTGTTGATCTGCCGTCCGGAACTGGCCGACCGCGTACTGGCCTTGGTCGCGGCGTGAGGCTGGTGTAAGCGCAGCGACATGGCGGGCAGGTATTTCGATCAATGGCAAGTCGGCGACCGCATCGCCCACGAGATCAGGCGGACGGTTACGGAGACCGACAACCTTCTGTTCTCGACAATGACGCATAATCCGCAGCCGCTGCACCTGGACGTCGAAGCGGCCAAGGCGAGCGAATTCGGGCAGATCCTGGTCAATGGCACCTTCACTTTCGCGCTGATGGTCGGCTTGTCGGTGGGGGACACGACGCTCGGCACGCTGGTGGCGAACCTCGGCTACGATAAGCTCGTGATGCCCAAGCCGGTTTTCATCGGCGATACGATGCGCGCCGAAACCGAAGTGGTGGAACTGAAGGATTCCCGATCGCGCCCGGAGGCAGGGATCGTGACGTTTCGCCATGAGCTGATCAATCAGCGCGAGGAGATCGTCTGTCACTGCCTCCGCAGCGCGTTGCTCAGGCGCTCGTGAGGCTGCGGTCGCTCCTGTTCGTGCCTGGGGACCGGCCCGACCGGATGGAAAAGGCGCTGGGGTCGGGGGCGGACGCCCTGATCCTCGACCTCGAGGATTCGGTCGCTCCATCAAGAAAAGTTGAAGCACGAACGGCTGTCGCCCGGTTTCTGGGTTCGGTCGATCGCAGGATTTCGCTCTTCGTTCGGGTGAACCCGCTCGACAGCGGCATGGCGGGCGATGATCTCGACGCGATCCTGTCGGATGCGCCGACGGGCATCGTCCTGCCGAAGGCCGAAGGTGGGGCGACTGTCGTCCTTCTTGAAGCCATGCTGGCCAAACGCGGTGCCGGCAATGATCTGCTGGTGCTTCCCATCGCCACCGAAACGCCGAAGGCGGTGTTCTCGCTCGGCAGCTATGCCGGATCGAGCGGGCGGCTATGCGGGCTGACCTGGGGTGCCGAGGATTTGCCCGCCGCGATCGGTGCAGCGACGAGCCGCGAAGCCGATGGACGCTATACCGCGCCTTATGAAATGGTTCGGGCGCTGACGCTGTTCGGGGCGCATGCTGCCGGGGTGCCCGCGATCGAGACGGTGTTTCCAGATTTCCGTAATGATACAGGGCTGGGCGAATACGCGGCGCGTGGACGGCGTGACGGGTTCACCGGCATGATGGCGATTCATCCCGCGCAGGTGCCTGTCATCAACGCGGCATTTGCGCCGACCACCGCAGAAGTCGCTCATGCTCGGGCTGTCGTGGCTGCATTTGCAGCCAACCCGGCGGTGGGTGCGCTTCAGCTCGATGGCAAGATGATCGACGCGCCGCACCTGAAGGCTGCCCGGCGAATCCTGGGGGAAAGCTAGGCCGCCAAGGGCATCTTGCGCTCGAGCAGTTCCATAAACGCTTGCCCGTCGGTCGGCCTGCCGATGTGCCATCCCTGAAGAAGATCGCAGCCAAGAGCGGCGAGCTTGCCGGCGATTTCGGCATTCTCCACACCCTCTGCGACCACTGAAAAACCGAGGTCGTGGGCGAGCTCGATGCTGGAACGCACGAGAATTTCATCAGAGCGATTGTGCAGCATGCCGAGGATGAAGCTCTTGTCGATCTTGATCTCGCTGGCAGGAACGCGCCTCAGGTACGTTAGCGTCGACTGGCCGGTGCCATAATCGTCGATCGACAGTCGGACACCGATCGCCCTGACGCGGTTCAGGGCCGCGATCGATGTTTCCTGTTCGCTCATCGTCGCCGATTCGGTGACTTCGAGCGTGATCGATTCCGCCATGGCTCCGGCGTCGGCAATAATTGCGGAAAGCTGATCGGGAAGTTCGGGGTCACGCAGAAGTGCGGCCGACACGTTCACCGCGACATTGATGTGATGTCCGCGCGCAAGCCATGCCTTTTGACTTCGCAGCGCATCGCGAAGCACGAACAGGGTAAGCGGTAAAATCGCCCCTGCCTCCTCGACGATGGGAATGAAAAGGTCGGGCGCGATTGCCCCGCGCGTCGGATGTTGCCAGCGAACCAGCGCCTCTGCACTGCTGATGCCTTGCCTGGCGACGTCGAACTTGGGTTGATATGCGACCCAGATTTGCCCGTTGAGGATCGCGTCGTCGAGCTCGCTCAGCAAAGCGACGTTCCAGTCGGCCTTCGCGTCGAGATGGTCATCGTGAACTTGCCAGTGCCGCGATTGTGCCGCGGCGGTATCGGCCGCAAACAATGCCTTGAGTACGGTCGAGTGCGCGTCGAGACCCCGCGCATGCGCGCCCCCGAAACTTGCCCGCGCCTCGATCGTGCGGCCGGATATGACGACGGGCGACTTGAGAAGCGCAGCAAGGCCCGCAATGCCGTTCTCGACAAGCTCAGGATCGTCTTCCGGGATGATCCACGCGAGTACGCCTTCCTCGACGCGGTAGATGCGCTGGTCCCGTGCGACATAGCTCATCCGGTCGGCAAGCCGTTCGACAAGGCGGGCAAGGTCGGCCCCGCCCAGAAGCGAGGCAAGTTCGGCAAAGCGACTGATGCGAGCGACGCCGATCATCCCGGCGCGTGAACGGCGCAAGGCACCGTCGAGGGCCGCCAAATTGCCGAGGCCCGTCTCGTGATCAATAAGGCGGGCGCGGTCGAACGCGGAAACCAGCCGCGTGATCAGCGCAATAGCGGCCCCGGCACAAAGCGCCACGAGACCGGGTGCGATGTCGACCGTCGCCACGCTTGTCGCTTCGAGTACGAGCGGCAATCCGGCTACCGCGAGCATTCCACCGACGGCGGCACCGCCCTGTCGGCGGAGGCCGCGCATCGCAAACATCGCGACGATGGCGAGCGCCGCAACGACAAGACCGGGAAGCGGACCCAGTTGAGGAAGCGCGCGCCCCTGCAACAGGGTTTCTGCGGCCTGTGCCTGGATGAGTGCGCCCGGCACGACACCGTGCCGCGGCACGGCATAGCGGTCGCCCAACTCGATCGCCGTCGCACCAACGATGACGCGCTTGTTCCGCAATCTTTCCGGAGCGACCAGGCCATCGATGAGGTCGGCGAATGAAATTCGAGGAATCGTTTCGGGGTCGATCGACTGATCGATAGCGAAGGTCTGGCCGATCGCGCCCGAGCTTTCGGCAACGAATGCGCTAAGCGAAGGTCTGACGTTGCCCTGTGTCCTCATGCCGTAAGGATAATCGCGAACGAGGCCGTTGCGATCAGGGAATACGTTCACAGCAACCTGAAATGATCGGTCGCGGAACAACGGCGCGGGCAGCGTTTCGATCGTTCGCGCATCCCCCAGCCGCGCGCTCTGGACAAAGGTGGGCAGGGCGACCCCACCGCCCATCCGGTCGAGTGCCGCGGCGAGCGCACGATCCTCCGACGGGGTGGATGCGGCCGAAAAATCGACGTCGAAAGCGAGCGAACGGACGCCCGCCCGGTTCAACGTGTCGATGCCGCGGCCATAGATGCTGCGCGGCCAGGGCCAGCGCGCAATCCTCGCCAGGCTGACGGCGTCCACTTCCACCAGAATTACGTCGCCGGTCGCGGGACGCTCCGTCAGTGCGTCGCGAAAATTACGGAACTGCTGGTCGATATCGCGGGCAAAGTACGTCGATGTGGAAGCAAACCCGAGCAACACGCACATGATGACGCTGAACAATGCGGTCTGGGTGCTGGGATTGCCAAGGCGCGCGGTCCAGCTCCGCGTTTGATGAGAGTGCTCCAGCGGCATGGCTATTTTGTTTTTGGACCGTGCTTGCCGCCCTTGTCGTCGTCGCCCTTGTCGCCGTTGGGTCCGCCATTGCCCTTGCCGTTGCCGTTGTTGCCCCGGCCATTCCCGTGACCATTGCCGTTGCCATTCTCGGCGCCTGCATTTCCAGGGGTATTGCCGTTGCCATTTCCACCACCGTTACCGTTCGAGCCGGATCCCGCGTTCGACGGCGGGGTATTCGCCGGAATTGCATTGTTGCCGCTGGCGTTACCACCGCCGTTACCGTTCGAACCGGATCCCGCATTGGAAGGCGGGGTATTGGCGGGAACGGCATTGTTGCTGCCTGCGTTCGCGGGAGCCGCATCGCCGGGCCCGCTATTCGCGTTACCAGAATTGCCCGGCCCGGGGGCGGCCGCGCCCTGGCCGCCGCTGACTTCCACACCATTTGAAGCGGCAACGGGTGCGGAGGCGGCCGAGGCGGCCGAGCCTGCGCGTGCTTGTGCATTCGGGCCCGAATATGAGGTCGCCAGAGCCAGCGCCGGCGACGCCGACCCTGAGATCATGCCGTCGGTGTCGCGTGAAAGTTGGCCGTCGTCTTCGGAAATG
>JANMKS010000416.1:0-2511 GCA_031372155.1 Sphingomonas sp. | reverse complement strand
CTAGGAACGCACGCAGCGCCTCTGTTACCGCCTCGGGCTTTTCCCAGGTTACGAAATGCCCGGCGTCGGCGACCTTCACCAGCGTCAGATCCTCAACCAGATCGTCGAGTCCCTCCAGCTGCGAGGGGGTTAGCGCCTTGTCGCCCATGCCCCAGATGACCAGCACCGGCATGGCGATCTTCGGAAACGGCAGGTCGAGATAGGCGGGCCGCTCGGGTGTCTCGTCCATCGCGGGCACGACGATGGCCGCCGCCCGGTACCAATTCAGCATTGCCTCAATCGCACCGGGCTGCGACCATTCGTCGAGATAGGCGGCCTTGTCTTCGGCACTGGTCTCGGGTCCTACGCCCGAATGTCCGAAGGTCTTGTCGAAAAAATTGTCAAGGTCGCCGGCGATGTGTTTCTCCATCCCCGGGGTTCGGAAAGCGCGGATATATTGCGACGCTTGCCGCTGTCCCATGTCGTCGATCATCGAGCGTTGAAAGACGAGCGGATGCGGTGCGTTGACGATGGCAAGTCGTTCTATGCGCTGCGGGTGGGCAAGCGCGGCGGCCCAGGCGATGGCACCGCCCCAGTCGTGGCCGACGAGTGTAAACCGGTCGATGCCGAGCGCATCGGCGAGCGCGATCAGATCACCAATGGGCTTGTCATGGCTATAATCCGAAACCTCCGGGGGCTTCGACGACCGCGCGAAGCCACGCTGATCTGGAGCGATTACTCGGTAATCGTTGGCCAGTGCTTCCATCTGGAAGCGCCACGTCCGCGCGCTTTCCGGAAAACCGTGCAGGAAGATGATCGCGGGGGCGTCGTCGGCGCCACCCAGTGTCACGTCGAGCTCGACACCCGTCGGCAAGGAAAAGCGTTCGCGGCGCAATTGGGTCATGGATAACTCACGGTCAGAGGAATTTCGGGCAGCGGGATAAACTCGGGATCGCCCGGAACGGTCGGGAATGCACCCGCTTTCCAGTCGTGCTTGGCTTGGTTGATGCGATCCCGCGACGAAGAGACGAAGTTCCAGAAGACGTGGCGCGGCGTGGCGAAGGCTCCGCCACCGAGCAGCATCGCGCGCGCCGAAGTCATCGCCCGCAACGTCATCGCCTGTCCCGGCTCAAGAACGTAAAGCACGTAGAGTTCCAGCGCAGCGCCGTCGAGCGACGTCTCGCCTTCGGTCACGACGATTGCCCGCTCGTCGGCATCGGCATCAATCGGGATCGAAGCTCCGGGTTCAAGCCGGATGTCGGCATAGATCGTCGGCGCGTGGCACGTCGTTGCCGCGGTCTTGCCCCACAGGCTTCCCATGATGACGCGCGCTTTAACTCCGGCCGCTGAAATTATCGGAAGCGTGTCGGGCGCGAATTGCTCGAACGCGGGGTCGATTTCCTCCTTGCCGTCGGGCAGGGCAAGCCACGTCTGCATCCCGTAAAAGGCCGGACCGGCGGCGCGGGTTTCGGCGGGCGATCGCTCGGAATGCACGATCCCACGCCCTGCGGTCATCAGATTGACCGCACCCGGTTCGATCACGGCCCGGCTCCCGAGCGAATCGCGGTGCTCGATGGCGCCTTCGAACAGGTAAGTGACCGTCGACAAATTGATGTGCGGATGCGGGCGGACGTCCATTCCCCCGCCCGGTTTCAGTTGTGCCGGCCCGAACTGATCGACAAAGATAAACGGCCCGACCATCGTCCGGGTCTTTGCCGGCAACGTACGCCGCACCTTGAAATCGCCGAGGTCGTGCGTGACGGGCGTGATGGTTGTAATCATTCGCCAGGAACCTTTGCCTTTATCGCCAGCGCATGAACCCGCTGGCCGGGCAGGTCGCCCAGCGCGCGGTTCACGGCGCGTTGTCGCTCAACCCGGGAAACGCCCGCAAAGGCCGCGCTTTCGATCTCGACGGTGAAGTGCGATTCGCCGGTCCCGTCGTCGCCTGTGTGCCCCGCATGACGGCCGCTGTCGTTGATCACGGCAAGGCGTGTCGGCGACAGGGCGGCCTTCAATCGCGCTTCGATTTCGGCCGCAACCGGCCCTTTGAGGTCGCTCTGCATCGCCCCTATATAGCCGGTATATGCCCGCCGAACAGTTCCGTCGTCACACCCGATTCCATGGCCGCGTCGACCGCGAAGAACCGTGTGCCGAACCCGGTTGCCGCGAGCATGGTCAGTTCCGCGCGCCATTGGAGGCGGGCGATTTCGACGGCCCCGGCGCGTGGCGCTGGCTGTGCCTCGACCATGTCCGCGAATTCAACGCGCGCTATAATTTCTTCAACGGCATGAGCACCGAGGAAATCGTCGAGCAACAACGCCCCTATGCCGGCTGGGAACGCGAGACGCGGGCCTTCACCGGGGCCGGCGACCGTCCGCCGCGCTGGGCCGATTTTCACGATCCGCTGGAAGCGATCTCCGGCCGCTTCCGCACGAAGGCGCGCCCCGACGAACGCAAGGACGGCAAACCGCTGTCGGGCGACGACCGCCGTGCGCTCAATGAAATGGAACTCGACATCGACGCCGACAGGAA
>JANMKS010000418.1:0-2050 GCA_031372155.1 Sphingomonas sp. | reverse complement strand
CCTGATCGTAGGGATTGCAATCGCACTGCTCAACGCCGATGCCGCGCGCGACGTCTGGCAAGCGGCGCGTGCTGAAAGACTGGAACCAGAAGCATAGTCATCGCACTGCCAATCGCGTTTCTCGTCACCGCGCTCCTGTATACGAGCGTGGGCTTTGGCGGCGGATCGACCTATACTGCGCTGCTTGCGCTCACTGGCACCGACTACCGCATCCTCCCGTTCGTCTCTCTCGCGTGCAATGTGATTGTCGTGATGGGGGGGACGATCCGTTACGCACGAGCAGGACAGATTCCCTGGCGACGCGTAATCCCGCTTGTTGCGGCGTCCGCACCGCTCGCGTTTCTGGGCGGACTGACCCCGATACGACAACCGGTGTTCATGGCGTTGCTGGGCGGCAGCCTGCTTGTCGCGGGATTGCTGCTCCTGCTGCAAAAGGAAGCGCGGGGCATCCATCCCGACCGCCCGCGCCATCCCGGGCTCGAAGCTACGCTCGGCGGTGCTGTCGGCTATCTCTCCGGCGTTGTCGGCATCGGCGGCGGTATCTTCCTTGCGCCGGTGCTGCACCTCATGCGGTGGGGTCAGTCGCGACAGATTGCCGCAACCGCCAGCCTGTTCATCCTCGTCAATTCGTTGAGCGGCATCGTCGGTCAGTCGCTGAAGCTGGGCAACAGCGGCAATTTCGCGGACGTCCTCGATTACTGGCCGCTGGCGCTCGCGGTGCTGGTCGGCGGACAGGTCGGCAGTTGGGCAGGGAGCAGCGTGCTCGGCCAGGCACTTGTTCGACGCGCGACGGGCATTCTGATTCTGTACGTCGCAATTCAGTTGCTGTGGAAAACGCTTAACGGTTGACGCGAACGTCAATCGGGCGGACACAGTCGCGCATGGACCATTTCGACGTCATTATCGTCGGCGCGGGGCTTTCGGGCATCGGGACCGCCTATCACCTGCAACAGCGCTGCCCGCGCAAATCCTATGCAATTCTGGAGGGGCGCGAACGCATCGGCGGCACCTGGGACCTGTTTCGTTATCCGGGCATCCGTTCCGATTCTGACATGTACACGCTGGGCTATAATTTCAAACCGTGGCGCGAAGCCAAAGCCATCGCCGACGGCCCGTCGATCCTGAGATACGTGACCGATACCGCGCGGGAAAATGGCATCGACCGCAATATCCGCTTCGGTCACAGGGTCATCAGCGCCGACTGGTCGAGCGAGGACGGACACTGGCGCGTCGCCGCCGAAGCGGACGGCAAACCCGTCACGCTGACATGCAATTTCCTCATGATGTGCAGCGGCTATTACCGGTATGAAGCCGGGTTCACGCCCGACTTCGCCGGGAAAGACATTTTCGGCGGACGCATCGTCCATCCCCAGCACTGGCCCGAAGACCTCGATTACGCGGGAAAGAACGTGGTCGTCATCGGCAGCGGCGCGACCGCCGTCACGCTCGTCCCCGCGATGACCGATGCGGCGGCGCATGTGACGATGCTGCAGCGCTCGCCGACCTATGTCGTGTCGCGCCCCGCGGCGGACAGCATCGCCGACTGGCTCCGCGCGCACTTGCCCAGCAAGCTCGCCTACGCGCTCGTCCGTTGGAAGAATGTCCTGCTCGGCATGCTGTTCTTCCGGCTTTCGCGGCGCAAGCCTGCCAAGGTCAAGGATCGCCTGATCGGCATGGTGCGCGAACACCTCGGCCCCGACTATGATGTCGCGACGCATTTTACGCCGCGCTACAATCCCTGGGACCAGCGGCTTTGCCTTGTGCCCGACGCCGACCTGTTCGATGCAATAAAGGCGGGCAGGGCGTCGGTCGTGACCGATACGATCGATACGTTCACGCCCTCGGGGCTGAAACTCGCTTCGGGCCGAACGCTCGACGCGGACATCGTCGTCACGGCAACCGGCCTTCATTTGCAGATGTTCGGCGGTATGACGCTCGCGGTCGACGGCGTACCGGTCGAACAATCGCGCACGATGACTTACAAGGGCATGATGTTGAGCGACGTGCCCAACCTCATCTCGATCTTCGGTTATACCAATGCGTCGTGGAC
>JANMKS010000394.1:0-14265 GCA_031372155.1 Sphingomonas sp. | reverse complement strand
GGGCCGGCGCGCCGCAGCCTCCGCAGCGCCCGGACCTTTGCGCTGGATCGCCGGGCATCACGGCCTGGTCCGGATCGGCCATTCGGGCGACGAATTCGCCTTCGATTGCGAGCGGCCGCGACACGCGGTGCATCTGGTGCCGCACGCGCTTGCCGACCGCCTCGTGACGAACGGCGAGTGGCAGGAATTCATCAACGATAACGGTTACTTCCGCCCCGAACTCTGGCTGTCCGACGGTTGGGCCTGGAAAGAGCAATCGGGTGTCAATCGACCGTTCTATTGGCAGGGCGAAGGGGCGGCGTTCGGACTCGACGGCCTCCACCCCGTCGACCCGGCTGAACCGGTCGCCCACGTCAGCCATTATGAGGCCGACGCCTACGCCCGCTGGGCCGGTGTTCGCCTGCCCACCGAAGCTGAATGGGAATCCGCCGCGCAACAGATTGACCCTGCGTCGGGCAATCAGCTCGACGACGCCAGAGCGGTGCGTCCGCTTGCGGCGTCTTCGGCTAATGGCCTGCGCCAGATGTTCGGCGATGTCTGGCAGTGGACGGCGTCCGCCTTCCTGCCGCACCCGGGCTTTCGCGCAGCAGCCGGGGCGGTCGGCGAATACAACGGCAAGTTCATGAGCGGGCAGATGGTCCTGAAAGGTGCGAGTTGCGCGACGCCGCGCGGAAGCTCTCGTGCCAGCACCCGCAACTTCTTCCCGTCATCGGCGCGCTGGCAATTTACGGGGCTGCGCCTGGCAAAAGACCTCTGATGAGCGATCGCCGTGACGCCGACCCTGCGTTCCGCGCCGACGTTCTCGCCGGCCTGACGACGCGACCCCGCGCGATACCCGCGCGCTGGTTCTACGACCACACCGGCTCGGAATTATTCGAAGCGATCACGACGCTTCCCGAATACTACCCGACCCGGACGGAGACCGCCCTGCTGGCCGAACACTGTGACGAGGTTGCGATGCTTGCCGGTGCCGGTCGCGCGGTGGTGGAATTCGGTTCGGGCTCCTCAATCAAGACCCCGCTCCTGCTGCGCCAGGTCCGTCCGTCGGCCTATGTCCCGATCGACATCTCGGGCGATTTTCTGCGCGCTTCTGCAGACGCCCTTGCGACGGAATTTGCGGGCCTGCAGGTGCATCCGGTCGAAGCGGACTTCATGCACGACGTGACCTTGCCTAAAGCCGTCGCAGGGCTGCTCAAGCTCGGCTTCTTCCCTGGCTCGACGATCGGTAATCTGATCGCGCGTTCGGCGGTGGACCTGCTCCGCCGGATGAGGAATACGCTCGGCACCGGGGCAATGCTGCTGATCGGGATGGACCGTGTGAAGGACCAGTCGGTTCTCGCGCGCGCCTATGACGACGCTGCGGGCGTCACCGCCCAGTTTAACCTGAACTTGCTGGCACGGATCAACCGCGAGCTTGCGGGCACTGTTCCACTCGACGCGTTCGCGCACGTCGCGCGCTGGAACGACAGTTATGCGCGCATCGAAATGCACCTGGTGGCAACGCGCGACGTGACCTTCACCGTCGACGGGCAGCCGTTCGATATGGCGTGCGGCGAAACCATTCACACCGAGAACAGCCACAAATACGGGCCTCGCGATGCGCGCCTGCTGCTCCGGGCGGGCGGCTGGTCGCCGATTGCCGAATGGACCGACAGTGACGACCAGTTCGCGCTTATCCTTGCGGAGGCGCGCCCGCACAAGGCAGCGCCCTAACCGGCGGGTATCACCTCCGTCGCGGTCACGCGTCCCGCGCTGAAATACGGAATGCTCACGGCATACAGGCCCAGGCCGAGCAGCGTAAGCATCGTGATGATGGTTCCGATCATCCGTCCCTTGGCCAGGCCCGTCATGCCAAGCGCGTGCAGGATGCGGCCCACCAGAAACAACGCCGCCACGATCCAGAGAGGCGTCGACGTGCCCGTTGCCAGTTCAATGGCTGCGATCAGGATTAGCACGAACGGCGTATATTCAACAAAATTGGCATGCGCCCGCATGCTCGCAATCATGACTTCATTGCCGCCGTCGCCCATGTCGATCTTTTGCGATGTCCGCACGCGCCCCACCCGGATCGCGAGCCACAGGTTTATGAGCGAAGCAGCGCCTGCCGCAGTCAGCGTTATCGGTAAAATCATCAAGTCCCCCCTATTTCGTTGCAACTCGCAACTTAGCCGCCTCGTCGACTGCTTGCAACGACGCACAGAATCGGTATAGGGCGCGGCTCGCATGCGGATGAACTGGCCGCCATCGTTCGCGGTCCTTCGGGTGGCCGTCGTGCAATGGCCGGACGGTGTGCCGCCAAACTTTAGCTCGTCAAGACAGGTGCCTGAATGGCCGTTCCGAAAAGAAAAACCACGCCGTCGAAGCGTAACATGCGTCGCGCGCACGACTCGCTGACCGTCGCCGCATTTCAGGAATGCCCGAATTGCGGCGAACTGAAGCGGCCGCACAATCTGTGCGCTGCGTGCGGCCATTATAATGGCCGGGAAGTCGTGTCGGCCGCGGGCTGATTACACGCAAAGGGGCTGGCCTGCAGTGACCGAAACTTCGCCGCGGCTCGCGATCGACGCGATGGGCGGCGACGAAGGGTTGACCGTGATGCTGGCGGGCGTCGCACAGGCACGGCGTCAGTGGCCCGGCCTGACCTTTCTCCTTGTCGGGGACGAGGCCGCGATCCGAACGGGGCTGCAGGCGCATCCCAATCTCGCAGCGGCGTCGGAAATCGTCCACGCGCCCGAAGTCATTAAGGGTAGCGAGAGGGCCGCGCAGGCAATTCGTCGTTCGAAGACGACGTCGATGGGCCTGGCGATCAACGCCGTAAAGACCGGCGCAGCCGGTGCTGCGGTATCGGCGGGCAACACCGGCGCGCTCATGGCGATGGCGAAGCTCGCACTGCGGACCATGCCCGGGATCGACCGGCCTGCGCTTGCCGCACTTTTGCCCAGCCTGGGCGACAACGATCACGTCATGCTCGATCTTGGTGCCAACACCGAGTGCGAGACGCGCAATCTCGTCGAATTCGCGGTGATGGGCGCGGCCTATTCGCGCACTGCGCTCGGCATCGAGCGCCCGCGCGTGTCGCTCCTGAATATCGGGACCGAGGACCAGAAGGGCACCGATGAAATACGCGATGCCGCCGCGTTGCTGCGCGAGGCGACCCACCTCCACATGGAGTTTCAGGGGTTCATAGAGGGCGACAAGATGTCTCGCGGGGAAACCGATGTCGTCGTGTGCGACGGCTTTTCGGGCAACATCGCGCTGAAGACCATGGAGGGCACCGCGCGCTTCGTCACCGACCTGCTGCGCCGCGCCTTCACAAGCTCCGCCCGGTCAAAATTCGGCTTTCTCGTCTCGCGTCCTGCAACCGAGTTGATGCGCCATCATCTCGATCCCAACAACCACAATGGCGCGGTGTTTCTCGGTCTCAACGGCGTCGTGGTGAAAAGTCATGGTTCGGCGAACGCAAAGGGCATTGCGAACGCGATCGGCGTCGCGGCAAAGCTCGTCTCAAACGACATCACGCGCCGCATCACGGAGGACCTCGAGCAATTCGCGGGGCACCGCAGTTTGAGTACGGTCGCGGCGAAATGAAGCGAGCCGCGATCCTTGGAACAGGATCGGCGCTCCCGATCCGCCGTGTTTCCAATGCAGAACTGGCAGAAACCGTCGACACTTCGGATGCGTGGATAGTCGAGCGCACCGGCATCCGATTTCGTCATATCGCCGGCGAGGGCGAGACGACCGCCTCGCTGGGGTGCGAAGCCGCCCGGCGCGCTTTGGCGGCAGCCGGGATAGAGGCAAGCGAGATCGACCTGATCATCCTTGCGACCGCTACGCCCGACCAGACCTTTCCGGCGAGCGCCACAAAGATCCAGTCAATGCTGGGCATTGACGATTGCGTCGCCTTCGACGTGGGCGCGGTCTGTTCTGGCTTTCTTTACGCGCTTTCAGTCGCGGAGAGCATGATCCGCGCAGGCTCGGCGCGCACGGCGCTCGTCATCGGTTCCGAAACTTTCAGCCGCATTCTCGACTGGGAGGATCGCGGTACTTGCGTTCTGTTCGGCGACGGTGCCGGTGCCGTCGTCCTGTCGGGCGCCGAGGACGGGCGCGGCGTCCTTGCTGCACGCCTGCATGCGGACGGGCGTCACAACGGCCTTCTGTACGTCGACGGTGGTCCCTCCACGACGGGCACCGTGGGTAAGGTCAGGATGGAGGGACCTGCGGTCTTCAAACACGCGGTGACAAATCTTGCGGCTGTGCTTGGCGAAACACTGGCTGCGGCGGGGCTCGCGATCGAGGATGTCGACTGGGTCGTCCCGCATCAGGCCAATGCCCGCATCCTCGACGCGACCGCGCGGAAGCTCGGGCTCTCGCCTGAAAAAATGGTGGTAACCGTCGGCGACCACGCGAACACGTCGGCCGCTTCGGTGCCGCTGGCACTCGACACGGCGGTGCGTGACGGACGAATCAAGCCGGGCGACCTCGTCTTGCTGGAGGCCATGGGCGGTGGCTTCACATGGGGTGCCGCCGCCATTCGCTGGTAGCCAAGTTGACGTCCGCCGTGGCGCGACGATAAGATGCGCCGTCATAATGACTTGCGGGGGTTTTTGATGGCTGTGACTGCGACCCTTACCCGGGCCGACCTGACCGAGGCGCTGCATCGGCAGATCGGCCTATCTCGTGCGGACTCATCGACTCTCGTGGAGGGCATCCTCCGCCACATGTGCGAGTCGCTGTCGAACGGTCGGAATGTAAAGATTTCTGGTTTCGGCAGCTTCATTCTTCGTGACAAGGGCGAACGCGTCGGGCGCAATCCGAAGACGGGCGTCGAAGTCCCCATCCTGCCGCGCCGCGTCCTGACGTTCCGCGCCAGCCAGGGTCTGCGCGACCGGATAGCAAAGGGCGGCTGAGCTTTTGGGCGATCCCAAGAGCGCAGGCGCGTTCCGCACGATCGGCGAATTGTCGACCGAACTCGGCCTTCCGCAACATATTCTACGCTATTGGGAAACGCGCTTTCCGCAGCTCCGGCCGCTGACCCGCGCGGGAAACCGCCGCTACTACCGGCCGGAGGACGTGGCGCTCGTTCGCCGCATCGACCAGGCGCTCAGCCGCGACGGCTATACCATAAAGGGTGTGCAGAACCTTCTGAAGGGCGGCGATGCAGCAGCCCCGCGTCCGGCGACGGACACGGCGCAATCGCCGTCCGACATACTTCCCGACCTGATCAGGGTCCGCAACGAACTGAGGGCGGCGCTCGCCGCCTGAGAGCCTAAAGCGGTTTTGCCATGACGAAGTCGGCAAATTCGACGGGAAACTCTGCGAACATCGCTTCGCCGATCTTGGCAAAGCCCTGTTTTTCATAGAATCCTATAGCGCGCGTGTTGCGCGTATAGACGCTCAGCACCAGCCGTTCGGCCTGCCTTGCACGCGCCTCTGTTTCTGCTGCGTTCAACAGCGCCTTGCCCATGCCTGTCCCGTGCCATCGCGACATCAGATAGATGCGCTTTAATTCGGCGTCGCTCGCAGTCGTGCCGGGAAGCGTGGCCGGCGCGACGACCGCATAACCGACGGGCGCACCCGCCACTTCCTCGACGATCCATACATTGTTCCCGGGCGCGCTCAGCGTGATTTCCCAGGCTTTGACAGAATGCGTCGAGCCGGTGAACGCGACGAGCGCGTCGCCGGGGTGATCGTTCGCAAAGGTTTCGAGGAAGCTTGCCGCCCCCACGAGCGACAGCTTAGCGGCGTCGTCAAACCCTGCACGCCGCAGTTTCAATTGCTTTCGGGGCCCAAAGTGGCGTCAAGGTCGCGGGGCCGCACAAAACGGGTCAGTACCGCGCTGTTGGCCTTGATCTCGGCCCAGCGCGCAACGTCGATCGTCAATTCAGCAAAGCTTGCGGTCGGAAACTTCTCCTCGACGTCGTCGCGCATCGGGCTCGATGCGTCGTCGGGAACCAGCATCAGGATCAGATCCTCGAGTCCCGGATTGTGCCCGCACATCAGCACCCGGTCGGTCGCGTCGTCCTGATCGTGCACCACGTCGAGGAGAGTGGCGCCTGATGCGAGATAAATTCGACGGTCCCAGTGCGGGTGCATAACCCGCCCATAACCGTCCCAGACGCCGTCGAGCGTATCGACGCAGCGCACCGCGGGGGAGGCGACGACGGCATCAAAGACCATGCCCAGGTCGCGCATGTGAAGGCCGACGGTGCGGGCGCCCTTCATCCCGCGCGAATTCAGCGCGCGATCGAAATCGCGAGCAACCGGATCGTCCCAGCCCGATTTTGCATGGCGCAGCACAGTGAGCGTCTTCATCGCGCCCTGATGGCGCAATGTCGTTACGGTTGGAAGGGCAGTCTTTCGTGCGATCTCTCGTCATGGTTGCACCGGCCAGGCTTCGCGCCGATATCGCGGGCGCAGTGAATCGACACCCGAAACTTTTGGCACTTGTCGCAGGGCTCGTCTCTGCGTTGGGCTTTGCGCCGCTCGACTTCTGGCTGGTCACGCTCATTGCTTTCGCGCTTTTCATGTACCTCGTCGCCGAAGCACCCGACTTGCGCAGCGCGCTGGGGCGCGGTTGGATGTTCGGCGTTGGCCATTTCGCCGTCGGCATGAACTGGATCGCGGGCGCGTTCCGCTATCAGGATACCATGCCCGTCTGGCTGGGCTGGGTGGCGGTCGTCACGCTTGCACTTTACCTCGCGGTTTATCCCGCAGCCGCGGCGGGGCTGGCGTGGCGATGGGGGCGGTCGCATCGCGCCGCCTTCGTTCTGATCTTTGCAGCGGCATGGATTGTCACCGAATATTTGCGCGCTTCGCTGTTCACAGGCTTCGCGTGGAACCCGCTTGGCGTGATTTTCGTACCTACGACGGCGGACGGCCTTGCAAAGCTAATCGGCACCTACGGCCTGTCCGGATGCGCTGTCCTGGTCGCAGGGACGCTGATGCACCGACGACGCCTCTTCGCGTTTCCCGCTGCGCTCGCGGGCGCGCTCCTCACCGGATGGCTCGTCACGTTTGCGGCTGGCGATCCCGGACGCAGCGACCGGATCGTCCGGGTCGTCCAGCCCAATATCGGGCAGCAGGACAAGCAGGACGAGAGCTTCGATGAGGTCAACTGGGCAAAGCTGGCGGCGCTCACCGGCAAGCCCCTCGACAAGCCGCGCCTGATTCTGTGGCCCGAGGCGGCGGTGCCCTATTTCCTCGAGGAAGAGATTTGGGCGCGCTATCGCATCGCCGGACTGATGGGTCCGCGCGACGTTATAATGACCGGCGGCGATGCGCTTGTCTGGAACAACAAGCGTGAAGTGACTGCGGCACGCAACTCGCTGTTCGCGATGACTGCCGATGCCCGCCTGATCGCCCGGTACGATAAGTCGCATCTGGTGCCTTATGGAGAATATCTGCCGATGCGGCCGATATTGTCGGCGATCGGCCTGTCGCGGCTGGTCCCGGGCGACATCGACTTTCGACCCGGCCCGGGACCGCAAAGCTTCTCTCTGCCGGGCTTTGGTCGCGCCGGCATCCAGATCTGTTACGAGATCATCTTCTCGGGGCAAGTTGTCGATTCGGCGAACCGGCCCGACTTTTTGTTCAATCCCTCGAACGACGCATGGTTCGGATCATGGGGTCCGCCTGAACATCTTGCACAGGCTCGCCTTCGTGCCATCGAAGAAGGAATGCCAGTCGTCCGCTCGACGCCCACCGGGATTTCGGCGGTCATCGATTCGAACGGAAAGGTTCTCGTGGCGCTTCCGCTGGGCAAGGCGGGGTTTATCCAGACAACCCTGCCCAGCCCGGCCTCCCCGACACTCTTTGCGCGCACCGGCAATATCGGGCCGCTCCTGCTCGCGCTGGCACTCGCTGCAGCGGGCGTTGCCCTTCGCCGCCGTCGCCGCTAAGGCCCGATTTCGCTTATAAAGACATCTTTATATCAGGATTGCCCATGCGCCCGCATTTCCTCTTTACCTCCGAATCGGTTTCAGAAGGTCACCCGGACAAGGTCGCCGACCAGATCTCGGATGCCGTCGTCGACCTTTTTCTGTCGAAGGATGCGGAGGCCCGCATCGCTTGCGAGACCATGACGACGACCAACCTCGTCGTTCTGGCCGGAGAAATCCGGTGCAAGGGCGTCTATGAAGATGGTGCCTGGGCACCGGGCGCGCAGGAAGACATCGAAAATGCAGTGCGCTCGACCGTAAAGCGCATCGGGTACGAGCAGGACGGCTTTCACTGGCAGACGTTCGAATTCATCAATCGCCTTCATGGCCAGTCGGCGCATATCGCGCAGGGTGTCGATGCCGCAGGCAACAAGGACGAAGGGGCCGGCGATCAGGGCATCATGTTCGGTTACGCCACCGACGAAACGCCCGACCTGATGCCCGCGACGCTGTATTATTCGCACAAGATTCTGGAGCGCCTTTCCGCCGACCGGCATGCAAAGACCGTCGACTTCCTGGAACCCGATGCCAAGAGCCAGGTCACGCTTGAATATGAAAACGAGGTTCCGGTCCGCGCGACGGCAGTGGTCGTCTCGACTCAGCACGGACGCGGCATGGACAATGACGAGGGGCGGGCGAAACTGCGCGCCTATGTAAAGGGCGTGATGACCGACGTCCTTCCCGATGGCTGGATGCCCGACGACGCCGAAGTTTATGTCAACCCGACAGGCTGCTTTGAAATCGGCGGGCCGGACGGCGATGCCGGGCTTACCGGTCGAAAGATCATCGTCGACACATACGGCGGCGCGGCACCGCACGGCGGCGGCGCGTTCAGCGGCAAGGATCCGACCAAGGTCGATCGCTCGGCCGCCTACATCGCGCGCTATCTGGCCAAGAACGTCGTTGCTGCGGGGCTTGCCCGGCGCTGCACGATCCAGCTTGCCTATGCGATCGGCGTGTCGAAGCCGCTTTCGCTTTACGTCGACACGCACGGCACCGGCACCGTGGGAGCGGACGCGATCGAGGCAGTGCTTCCGCGCCTCGTCGACCTGACGCCTCGCGGCATTCGCACGCATCTCGGGTTGAACAAGCCGATCTACCGGCCGACCGCGGCCTATGGCCATTTCGGGCGCACCGCCGACGGAGATTATTTTCCTTGGGAAAAGACCGACCTCGTCGATGCGCTGAGGGTGGAACTGGGCTGAGCGCCCAAAGGCGTAACAATGACTGAGGTTCCGAAATTCGGCCGCCTGTACGGACGCGCCAAGGGGCACCGGCTGCGCCAGGGCCAGCAGGAATTGTTCGATACCGCACTGCCCCCGGTTGCGGTCCCCGACGGCCCGCTCGATGCTACCCGGCTGTTCGGCGATGCGCGCCCGCTCGAACTCGAAATCGGTTTTGGCGGGGGCGAGCATCTGGCGGCGCAAGCGACGATGCGGCCGGCGTCGGGCTTCATCGGGTGCGAGCCATTCCTCAACGGCGTTGTCGGCGCGCTCGCCCACGTTCGCGATCAGCATCTCACCAATGTCCGCCTGCACATGGGCGACGCGCTTGAGGTGCTGAACCGCTTGCCCGACGCTTCGCTCGACTGCGTCTATCTGTTACATCCCGACCCCTGGCCAAAGGCTCGGCACGCCAAACGCCGCTTCATGAACAATGGGCCGATCGACGCAGTCGCCGCAAAGCTAAAGGTCGGGGGCGCGTTTCGCTTTGGCACCGACCACCCCGTTTACGTCGCGCACGCGATGATGGTGATGGGACAAAGGACGGACTTCGCCTGGCGAGCTGCCACTGCGGATGACTTCCTATCGCGCCCCGTCGACTGGCCCGAAACACGAGACGAACGCAAGGCGAGGCGCCTGGGTCACGAAGTCTGGTATTTTCGTTACGTCAGGGTTTAGGCGGCGACCGGACGGCGTCCGCGCAGGCGCAACGCGCTCCCGACCATGCCAAAACCAAGTATCATCATCAGCCACGTTCCTGGCTCCGGCGCTGCACTGACCGAAACGTCGTCGAGGCCTGCGTAATTGTCGGCACCCGGCGTCGAATTCGTGAACAGCAATTGCGTCGTCAGCCCCGTGGCCGTGAAGCTTGTCGTGTAACGCTGCCAATTGACGGAACCGAGCGTTACGGCACTGTTCGTGAACAGCTCGCCGATGCCGCCGCCGATCGTCAGCGTGACTGACGACGGTAATGCGTAAAACGGCGTGTTGCCGCCGCCGACCGCGCCCGTCGCATTGCCCAGCCAAAAGCTGACGTCATAGGTCTGACCGATAGCTGTCGAGAGATTCTGGAAAATGCCGTTGGTCGGCCCGGTGTTGCCCGCCGCCGTCAGGTCGACCGAATTCGCGCCGCTGTGCGCGGGAAAAGCAACGCCTGGTTCGGCATAGGTGCTGCTCAGCACCAGCGAGGAGTTGGTCGGATCGGCACCCACGACGGTCCACCCGCCGAATGTCTGGCCAAAGCCATATGTCGTATAGCTGCCTGCGGGCGCCGGCGCGTTCTCGAACCCGGGATCGACCACGATATTGGTAGCGGCAAAACTGGGCGATGCCGACAGCGCGAAAACCGCCGCCGCTGCTGTGAAAAACTTGTTCATCGTCTTGCCGATCCCCTTGATTACTTATCCCTTAACGCTGTTGCACGGCCGACTCAACGGTTTGTTAGCGATGATTTCAGCGGAGTCAGGCGCAGCATTCGCCCGCCGCTCTCGCCGTCTTCGAGTAGCACGATCGCACCATCGGGCGCCTGCTCGACTTCGCGGATCCGCGCAGCCATGTCATAGCGTTCGGCTTCTCGCGCGGTGTCGCCCGCGACCGCGACGCGGACAAGCGACTGCGACGACAGGCCGCCGATAAAAATATTGCCGCGCCACTCGGGAAACATCGTCCCTGAGTAAATCATTAGGCCAGCCGGTGAGATGACCGGGTTCCAGCTGACCTTGGGTGCTTCGAACTCAGGCCTTGTCGCATGGTCGGGAATGTCGTCGGTCGGCGCGTTGTAATTGCGACCGTTGGAAACGATCGGCCACCCGTAATTCCGACCGGGACGGATGATATTGACCTCGTCACCGCCTTCCGGACCCATTTCCTGCTCCCACAGCCGACCCTGAGCGTCGAACGCAATGCCGAGCAGGTTGCGATGACCATAGCTCCATACCTCGGGCCTGAAGCCTTGCGCTGCCAGCGGGTTGTTGGCGGCAGCAGTACCGTCGTCGTTCAGCCGCAGCACCTTGCCGAGTGTCGCGCCCTTGTCCTGTGCGGGCGTGAACTTCTGGCGCTCGCCATTGGTGAAGAACAGGTGCCCGTCCGGCGAAAAGGCGATGCGACCGGAATAATGGCCGTTGCCCGCAACGAACGGCGTCGCACGGAAGATTGTCTTGAAGTCGCTCAGGCGGCCGCTGTCGAGCGTGCCCCGTCCCAGCGCCACACCCTTGCCGCCCGCGCCCGCTTCCGACCAACTGAGATAGACGACGCGGTTCTTGGCGAAATCGGGATGCAGCACGACGTCCATCAGCGCGCCTTGCCCCGCACTGTCGACGCGCGGTGTGCCCGCGATCGTCTCGACGGTCTTGCCGTCCGCGCTGACCAGCTTCAGCTGCCCGGCCTTTTCGGTAACCAGCATTCGCCCGTCGGGGAGGAAGGTCATCGCCCACGGCGCATCGAATTTGGCGACCGGCGTGGCAACGAAGGGCTTCGCGGCGGGCGTGCGCGCTCCGGTAATCGGCGCTTGCGCGCTTCGTGCGGTTTGCGCCGGAGCCGGTCCGCTGGAACAGGCACCGAGCACGAGCAACAGGGCGGTCGAGGCACGCAACATTTCGGTCTCCATCAAGATACTTGCCGCTTAACGCACGATCGCCTATATCGGCCATGTCTTCCTTACATCGGTAACGCTGTTCGGGTTCGGGGCCTTCGGCTCCGGGCAGCCAGGACACGTATCTGGAGCATGGTTTGGCCGACATCGCCGCATTGACTGCATTGATCGAGCCCGAGGCAAAAGCACTCGGGCTGTCGCTCGTGCGCGTCGGCATGTTCGGCGGGACTTCGGACCCGACGTTGCAGGTCATGGCCGAACGCCCCGACACCCGCCAGTTGACGCTCGACGATTGCGCGGCGCTGTCGCGTCGCTTGTCCGAAGTTTTCGATGAGGTCGATCCGATCGAGGAGGCCTACCGGCTGGAAGTCTCGTCACCCGGCATCGACCGTCCGCTTACCCGTATCGCCGATTACGATGACTGGTCGGGGCACGAGGCTCGACTGAAACTCGTGGAACCGATCGAGGGACGCAAAATGTTCGATGCCCGGCTCGACGGTGTGGAGGGCGATACGGTCGTCGTCATCGCCAAACATGGCGCGATGCGTATTCCCTACGAAGCAATCGCGACCGCAAAGCTGGTTTTGACCGATAAACTCATCCGGGCGACCGCGCCGCTTTCGAGCGACGGCGCCGACAAAATTCTGCAAGAAGGATAGATACGAATGGCGACTTCGATTTCCGCCAACAAGGCCGAGTTGCTGGCGATTGCCGATTCGGTTGCCAAGGAAAAGCTGATCGATCGCGAGATCGTGATCGAAGCGATGGAGGACGCGATCCAGCGGGCCGCTCGCCAGCGCTACGGCGCCGAAAACGACATTCGTGCAAAGATCGACACCACGTCGGGCGACCTGCGCTTGTGGCGCGTTGTCGAGGTCGTCGAGCAGGTCGAGGACTATTTCAAGCAGGTCTCGCTCGCCGAAGGGCAGAAGCTCCAGGCCGATGCCGGCATCGGCGACTTCATCGTCGACCCGCTGCCGAACATCGAATTCGGACGCATCGCCGCGCAGGCGTCGAAGCAGGTCATATTCCAGAAGGTTCGCGACGCCGAGCGCGAGCGCCAGTTCGAGGAGTTCAAGGACCGCGCCGGAGAGATCATCACCGGTGTCGTGAAGCGCGTCGAGTTCGGCCATGTCGTTGTCGACCTGGGCCGTGCCGAGGGCGTCATCCGCCGCGACGCGCAGATCCCGCGCGAAGTCGTTCGCGTCGGCGATCGCGTCCGCAGCCTCATCCTGAAGGTCGTGCGCGAAACGCGCGGGCCGCAGATTTTCCTGTCCCGTGCCCACCCAGACTTCATGAAAAAGCTGTTCGCGCAGGAAGTGCCCGAAATCTATGATGGCATCATTACGATCATGGCAGCCGCGCGCGATCCCGGCAGTCGTGCGAAAATCGGTGTCATCAGTCGCGATTCCTCGATCGATCCCGTGGGTGCCTGCGTCGGCATGAAGGGCAGCCGCGTGCAGGCAGTCGTGCAGGAAATGCAGGGCGAAAAGATCGACATCATTCCCTGGTCGGAGGACACGGCGACGTTCGTCGTCAACGCGCTTCAGCCGGCCAACGTCAGCCGGGTGGTGATCGACGAGGAAGAGGGCCGCATCGAAGTGGTCGTTCCTGATGACCAGCTGTCGCTTGCCATCGGTCGTCGCGGTCAGAACGTCCGTCTCGCCTCGCAATTGACCGGCTCGGCCATCGACATCCTGACCGAAGCCGACGCCAGCGAAAAGCGTCAGCGCGAATTCGTCGAGCGGTCGGAGCTGTTCCAGAACGAACTCGACGTCGACGAGACGCTGGCGCAACTGCTGACCGCCGAAGGGTTCACCAGCCTCGAGGAAGTCGCCTATGTCGATGTTTCCGAAATTTCCGGCATTGAAGGGTTCGATGAGGAACTGAGCGCCGAGCTTCAGAGCCGCGCATCCGAAGCGCTCGATCGTCGCGAGGAAGCCAACCGCGAACTGCGTCGTTCGCTGGGTGTCGAGGACGCCATCGCCGGGATGCCGCATCTGAACGAAGCGATGCTCGTGACGCTGGGCAAGGCAGGCATCAAGACGCTCGACGACCTCGCGGATCTTGCGACCGACGAGTTGATTCAAAAGCGCCGCATCGAGCCACGGCGAAAGGTGGTGCCGTCGAACGAGCCGAAGGGCGGTGTTCTCGCGGAATATAATCTGACCGAAGAACAGGGCAACGAGATCATCATGGCTGCCCGCGCCCACTGGTTCGAGGATGAGGACAAAGAGGAGGACGCGCTTGCGGAATCCTCAGAATGACACGGTAGTTTCGCCAGAAACCGAGCATGTGCCCGAACGCCGCTGTATCCTCAGCGGCGACCATGCTCCGCGCGCGTCGCTCATCCGCCTCGCGCTCGCCCCCGACGGGCAGGTGCTGCCCGACGTCCGCGCCAAGGCGCCCGGGCGCGGTGCGTGGATCGGTGTCACTCGCGCCGACTTCGAAACCGCTCTCGCCAAGGGCAAGTTGAAGGGCGCGCTCGCCCGGGCGTTCAAGACCGGCGAGTTTA
>JANMKS010000363.1:0-5883 GCA_031372155.1 Sphingomonas sp. | reverse complement strand
AGCGGCGTTTTGCCGATCGCGGCGCACGCAAACGTGCTTGTCGCCGGCGACGGTGCGGACGACATCGGTCGACAGGCGGGCGGTTGGACAATCACCTGGCAAGGGACGGGGGTCGCCAACAAGGACTTCCCAGGCGCAACGTCGGTCTGGCGCGGCATGAAGTCCGCAATTGAAGCAGGTGGGGGCAGCGCCGTTCTTTCGCCCGATGGCAGCTTCTCGCGAAAGCCCGATGTCGCCGTCGTCGTTTTCGGCGAAACCCCGTACGCCGAGTTTCAGGGCGACTTGAAGACGCTGCAACTCTCGCCACAGTTGCGCGAGCCCTATGAAGTAATGGAGCGCCTCAAGGCGCAAGGGATACCGGTCGTCGCATTAATGCTGACCGGGCGCCCGCTGTTCGTCAATCCTGAGCTAAACGCGGCGGACGCGTTCGTCGTGGCATGGCTTCCCGGCTCTGAAGGGGCGGGTATAGCCGACGTCCTGATTCAGGGACCGGGGCGCGCATCTTACGACTTCGCAGGATCCTTGCCCGCGGCCTGGCCCGCGACGGCGCGGCATGATGGCCCTGTCCTTTTTCCGCGTGGATTTGGATTGAAGGCGACCGATCGGGTGCGCTGGACCCCGCTCGACGAAAAGCCGGGCGTGGCCGATGCCGAGGTCGCCGGCGTCTACCTCGACAAGGGTGCGCCTGCGGCATCGTGGTCGCTGACCGTGGGTGATGCGTCTGACAGCACGACGCGAATTACCAGCCTTCCGGCGCTAGTGAACGGCGGGCGCGGCAAGGTCAGCGCAACGAACTATCTCGTGCAGGAAGGAGCGAAGGAGTTCGCATTCACCGACGGCGATGCGACGGTCGCGTTGAGCACGCACGCGCCAATCGACCTGATGCGCGAAACGAATGGCGAGGTTTCGCTGCTTGTGACGATGCGCGTTGACGATGCGTTCAGCGTCACGCCGACGTTCGGCATGCGAAATGGCGAGGCTTCGACTCGCCGGATCGCGTTTCCCGAACTCTCGGCCCTGACGACGGGGGTCTGGACGACGGTCGCGGTGCCGCTGCGCTGCTTCCGAGATGCAGGCACGGACATGGCGCGGGTCAGCGCGCCATTTGAATTCGGGACGCGCGGCAAGGCAAAGTTCGCACTTGCGCGAATTGCGCTCGGCACGGTGGCTGACCGAACGCTGAAATGCCCGGGTTGATCAGCGGACCCTAGCGGCAAGCCGGACGAAGTCGACGCATGCGGCTTCATGATTTTTCGAGCACGCCAGCCGGCCATCAGCTGAAGATTTATTATGCTTGCGCGACCCTGTCCGATCAACGACGGCTTTGCCACACGGCGTCAAAGGATGGATCAATGCCGCATGTTTTCGTTCTCCCTGAACGCCCCAGTGTCGCGATCGCCGGAACGACTGACACCTTTCCCGTCCGTCGCATCTTTTGCATCGCCCGCAATTACGAGGCGCACGCGCGGGAGATGGGGAGCAATCCCGATCGTGAGGCGCCGTTCTTTTTCACCAAATCGGCCGACGACCTGGTCTCAAATGGCGCCACCATCCCCTATCCGCCCGAGACCGCAAATTACCATTTCGAAGGCGAGCTGGTGATTGCCATCGGCAAGGAAGGGGCGAAGGTAAGCGAGGGCGACGCGCTCGACCTTGTATTCGGTTATGCCACCGGCCTCGACATGACGCGACGTGACCTGCAGCTCGATGCACGCGAAAAGGGGCGGCCGTGGGACAGCGCCAAGAACTTCAGCTTTTCCGCACCGCTGGCGGCGATCCGTCCGGCGACGGAGGGGCATGTCGAATCAGGGTCGATCAAGCTGACGGTCAACGGAGAGGTCAGGCAGGATGCCGACATTTCCGACCTGATCTGGAACTGCGCCGAACAGATCGCGTATGTCAGCCGTTTCGAACGGTTGTTGCCGGGCGACCTGATCTACACCGGCACCCCGGCGGGCGTCGGCGCGGTGACGCCGGGGGACAGGATCGAGGTGACGATCGCCGGGCTGGAGCCTCTGAGCGTGACCGTCGGCGATAAGGAAACGGAATTCGCATGATCCTCCATGATTTTCCGCTGTCCTCGGCGAGCTTCCGCGTCCGCATCGTGCTGAATCTGAAGGGCATCGCGTACGAAAAGCGTAATTACGTCCTGCGCGACGGGGAGCAGCGCGCGCCCGACTATTTGGCGAAGAACCCGGCCGGGTTCGTGCCCGCGCTGGAGGTCGGCGACATGGTGCTGGGGCAAAGCCTGGCGATCATCGACTATCTCGACGCCACTCATCCCGAACCGGCGATGTGCCCGTCCGATCCGGTCGCGCGGGCGCGTGTGCTCGAAATGGCGCTGACCATCGCGGCGGACATTCATCCGATCAACAACCTGCGCATATTGAATTATCTGAAGGACGAGCTGGGGCAGGATCAGGCAGCGGTGGACCGCTGGTACCGCCACTGGATCGAGGCGGGCTTCACGACGCTCGAAACGCTGCTGCCCGACACCGAATTCGCAGGGGGCGACGCACCGAACCTCGTCGATGCTTGCCTGGTTCCGCAGATGTACAACGCGCGGAGGTTCAAGACCGATCTGATGCCGTTTCCAAAAGTGACAGCGATGGCGGACCGGGCGGCGGGGCTCCCTGCGTTTCAGGAGGCTGCGCCGCCCAGAACATAGCGCGCCCGTGAATCGTGACGTCGACACCGCCCATGCCGCAGATTCACTGCTGGGTCAGAATGCCAAGCGTGCACTGATTCTGATATCGCGTCCCGCAAGGGGAGCGTAGTCCTTCAGGAAGCTCGCGTGGCGCCGCGCCTCGACGTCGAAGATGTTGTTGGCGCTGACGACGATGCTCGATGCACGCGCGCGACCGAACGGTCGGAAGGCGAGGCTTGCGTTGACCATCGTGTAGCCGTCCGTCGGTGTTTCGAACGCCGCGATCCGGTCCTGGCGCGCAGTGTATTCGACTTCTGCCCGGGCATCGAAACGATCGGACTGTGCTTCGAGGCCGCCAAGGACGCGAAACGGCGGAATGCGAGGAACCGGCCCGACGTCCTTTATGCGGGCGTTTGTATAGTCGGCAACACCGTCCAGATTGATTGCAAAGTCGCCCAGTTGTGCGAGTTTCACCGATGCTTCGCCTTCAACGCCGTAGTAGCGCGCGCTTGCCTGAAGAAACTGGAAAACCGGCAAATCGTCCTGCGTCGCGCCGGTCGATTGTTCGTAGATGTAATTGTCGAACCAGCTGGCATAGGCCGCCAGGCTGAAGCTGAAGCCGCTTCGGGCCCCGCGCAAGGACGCCTCCAGGCCGTTGCTGGTCTCCTTCACGAAATCGGGATTACCGATCTCGAATGCCTGAGTCCCGGCATGAGGGCCGTTGGCAAAAAGCTCTTCGGCTGCGGGCGCGCGCTCGGTGTGCGAACCGCTCAGGCCGATCCGGATGCCGGGCGCGACGCCGTAGCTAGCACCCAGCGAACCGGAGTAAGCGTCGAAGTTGCGGGCGTAGGCCGGGTTGCCGATGACCGTGCTGGCGTCGGCGTCGAGCTTTGTCGTTTCGAAGCGGGCACCCACTTCGGCTTTGAAGGCGCCTATGTCGAACGTCTGCAACGTGAACAGGCCGAACTGGCGCGTGACGTTCTTGGGCACAAAGGCTTCGTCGCCGATCACGTTAAAGTCGCGGACCGACAACTGTGCACCGGTCGCGCCTTTCCACGCACCCCGGGCCGTCTGGACAAGCTCCAGTCGCGATTCGATGCTCTTGTTGAGGAAGGTCGTGCCGATTGCGCCGGTGTCGTCGATTTCGTTGTGGCGATAATCGGCAAAGCCGGCACGCAGCCGTATCGTCTCGAGCAAGCCGCCGCCCGTGTTTACTTCGGCGCGAAGGTCGGCGCGGTCCTGCTTCACCGCAAGCCGGACTTTTTCGGCTTCCACAGCGGGATCGAACGAAAAGCGGATCGGTACCCCGTAAAGGCTGTCGTAATGACTGAACGAAATGCCCAAATTGCCCGTGTCGGTGATGAGCGCCGCGCCGCCTGCGACTTCCCAAGTGCGTGCGGCGCTGTTCGGCAACTTGCCGCGCAGGGTCGAAAGGGCGCAGATGTCTGCGTCGGGGCTTGCGAGGGCCTGCGCTCTCAACGGTCCGGACAGGATGAAGCTGCCGGTGTCGAGGTCCGCCGTCTTCGAATAGCTGCCATCAAGGTGAAAGACGATCTTTCCACTGACGGGGACGTCGATCTTGCCCGATCCGGAGCGCTCTTCGGCGGCGGACCCATAGCTTGCCAGTGCCTCGACGTGGATCGCTTCATCGGGAACACGGCGCGGAATACGACTGTCGATAACGTTCACCACGCCGCCAATCGCAGACGAGCCATAAAGCAGAGCCGCCGGTCCGCGGAGCACTTCGATGCGGTCGGCGGTCAGCGGGTTGATGACAACGGCATGGTCGACGCTGGTGTTCGACACGTCGATGCTGCCGATGCCGTCTGTCAGCACCCGCACGCGCTCTCCCTGGAACCCGCGCAGTACCGGACGGGAGGCGTTGGGACCGAAGGAGGTCGCCGATACGCCAGGCTGATGCGCCAGCGTGTCCCCGATGGTGGGTCGCAAATCGCGGGTGAGCTCTACCCCGGTAACCACCGAGGTTCCCGACAGGACGTCCGCCCTGTCACGTGCGAACGGCGCCGTAATGATGATCTCCTGCGACGGCTGGTCGTGATATGTCGGGGGCGCTTCCTCTGCAAACGCCGGCTGGACGAGGGCAGCGCCCGTAATTACCGAAATCAACATTGAAACGCGCATGAGCAACTCCCGATTGTGTTGCCCCGGTACGAGTGATGATATTTTATATCAAGAGGCCAATTGCTGTCACAGGAAATTGTTCGGCCAGATCATGGTTCGCCACATGTGTGCGGTGGGCGAGCCGTCGAAGCCGAGGCCTTCGACCGGTTGACGGAAATTGCGTTCGATAATGTCGCGCAGCGGTTCGATCGCGACTGGCGTCGTGTCTTCGAAGAAATAAATGTCATAGAGCGTGACGAGGCGCGATGTCATGTACCAGCGGTGAGCGCGCGCCGCTTCGGCTTCGGCACGGATATATTCGGGCGGCTCATACGCGGGGCCAAAGAAGCGGCCATAGCTTTCGGGGTATTCGTATCCCACCGATGCGTCGGCGAAATAGCGTAGCGCCTGATGCTTCTCAACGGCCCAGGCGACTTCTTCGTCGACATAGGGTGCAATTATCTGTGCCCCCCAATAGCCGTGGTCGGACCGGATCAGGCAGGCGTTCGAGATGTCGTGGAGGAGGCAGGCGAGCACGACCTTGTCCGGATGCCCCGCGTTCATTGCGCGGGTAGCGCTGCCGAGGAGATGCCGGCCAGTGATGCCGCCAATCCGGTGCTGGAAAAAATCGATCAGCGTGGGTCGATCGGGCATGGCCGGAAGCGCGGGATTGTCGCCCATCATCATGACGGTGCCCGGTTTCAGCCGGGCAAGCGCGTCGGTTTCGGGATTGGGAATATCGGTCCCGACGTAACCGATTGGCGCAGGTACGATCAGGCGTTCTTTACCTGTCTGGTTATTTTGCGGTATGCTGCACATCAGATGAACAGCGCTACGCTTTGCGTGGCGGTCGCCTGTGCCACGCCATCGCGGTTCCAAATCGTCATGGTCTGGCTGGAACTGCCGTGGCCAGCGTGAAGCGCCTTTGCCTCAAGCAGCCACCAGCCCTCGCGCGTGCCCGGCGCGTCAGTAACGAGATTGAGTTGCCAGGTCGTCGTGGAAACTGGCCCCCAATCGCGTGCAAGCGTCATCGCCGCGGGCGGCAGCGCATCCGCGATCGCAATCAATTCGATGTCGGGTGACAGGGCGTGACGGTCATTGAGTCGGCACCAGCG
>JANMKS010000335.1:0-1870 GCA_031372155.1 Sphingomonas sp. | reverse complement strand
GCACCTTTCATTGTTGCCCGGCGGCTTTAGCGGGGATGGCGCTTGAATCCACCGGCGATCTGTTCAACCGCGATACAGCTTTGCTCCGGTATCGAAACGACACCAAAGTTTTCCAGGATCGTGCCATGATGAAGGTCGTGCTTTTCGGGGGAGCCGCCGTGCTGGCCCTCGCCGTCCCTGCGATTGCCCAGTTGGCGCGTCCGGAACCCGCGGCGCAAACCCGCGCGCAGGCCGAGTCGAAGGTGCGCGAGCATTTCACGCGCTTCGATACAAATGGGGATGCCGTTGTGACTCGCGACGAGCTGGACGCGTTTGCAGGCGCAGCGCGCGACAAGGCGATGGACGATCGCTTCGCGAGCATGGATTCCGACAAGAACGGATCGATCAGCCGCACCGAGTTCGACGCGGGTCATGGCCAGTCACGCGGGAGGATGATGCGGCACGGGGACATGGCGATGGCGCCTGTTCCGCCTGCTCCGCCCGAGCCGGGACTCGCGCCGCCGACGCCGCCCAAACCGCCGCGCTTTGAACGACGGATGCGAATGATGTCGGGGCCAGGCGGCGGCATGATGACTCTTGCCGATGCGAACCGTGACGGGCGGATCACCCTGAAAGAAGCGACCGAAGCCGCACTCGCCCGGTTCGACAAGGCCGATGCGAACCATGACGGCACGCTGACGACCGACGAGCGCCGGGCAGCGCGTGAAGCGATGCGCGACGCACGAAGGTCGGGCCGCGGCGGTTAGGTACCCGCCGCTTACGCTCCCCGGTATTCGCGCTCTGCAATTGCCATATAGTCGCGCGTGATCGGCAACGTGTCGCGTCGGCGCGCATACTGCACCTGATAATTGCACATCGATCCGCCTTCGAACGCAGTCGCCGCGCCGGCCAGATAGAACTGCCACATGCGATAAAAGCGCGCGTCGTAGAGCGCCTCGATCTCCGCGCGGTGCGTCACGACGCGCCGGTACCATTCGCGCAGCGTGTAGGCATAATGGAGCCGCAATGATTCGACGTCGGTAACGATCAACTTCACCTTTTCGCTCGCCGTCACGATCTCGCTCAGGCTGGGGCTGTAGCCGCCGGGGAAAATGTATTTCGCGGTCCAGCCATCGGTCACGCCCGGTTTTCCCAAGCGCCCGATCGTGTGCAGCAGCATGACGCCGTCGTCGGTCAGCAGGTCGCGGAACTGCCCGAAAAACGTATCGTACGAAGCGGGGCCGACCTGTTCGAACATGCCGACCGAAACGATGCGGTCGAAGCGGCCGGTGACGTCGCGATAGTCGATGAGTTCGAATTTAACCCGGTCGGAAGCCCCGGCATCATCGGCCCGCTGCCGCGCGACCTTGAGCTGTTCCTCGCTGAGCGTCACGCCGAGCACATCGACGTCGGCGACACGGTTCAGGTAGAGCGCCATACCACCCCAGCCGCAGCCGATGTCGAGCACGCGCTGGCCCGGTTTCTATGCCAGTTTGGCAGCGATGTGCGCCAGCTTGTCCTGCTGTGCCTGCTCGAGCGAGTTGTCGAGGCCGGTCCAATAGGCGCAGCTGTATTGACGATCGGCATCGAGGAACAGGTCGTACAGCCGGTCGTCGAGGTCGTAATGATGCGCGACGTTGCGCTTTGACTTGCGTGCCCAGTTGATGCGGTCGATGCGCCCCTTTGCAACGCGAAAGGCGCGGCGAAGCGGCGTCGTCTTCTTGAACGAGTCGCCCTGTTCGAACGGGTTGTTGCGATAGATCAGGCTTGTCAGGTCGATGACCTCGCCGGCCTCGAACACCATTCGGCCGTTCATATAGGCCTCTCCCGCGCCGAGATCGGGTTGCAGCACGATGTCGCGTGGCACGCGAGCATCGGTGAAGCGCACCGT
>JANMKS010000323.1:0-2767 GCA_031372155.1 Sphingomonas sp. | reverse complement strand
GGTCAGAATCCGGCGCAGGTCGGCATTCCCACTGAACAATACCCCGTACAAGTCGAACACTTCACGCTCGAGCCAGCCGGCGACAGGCCACAGACCCGTCACACTGGGTACCGGCGCGACCTCATCGGCCGACACCTTCACACGAATACGATGGTTTTTGGTCACCGACAGCAGATGATAGACGACCTCGAACCGCTCGGGGCGCTCGGGATAATCGACGCCCGCAATCTCCATCAGTTGCTGATACGCAAAGTCGTCGCGCAGTGTGCGCAGCACCTCGACGATGCGCTCACGCGCCACTGTCAGCGTGATCTCACCGACCAGGTCGACCGCATTCAGCACGGCCGCGCCCAGTGCGGGCCTGACCGCATCGATCACGCCTTCGTTGGACGCATAGGCGGGGGCAGAGCTCAGCATTACCGCTCGATCGTCCCCGAACGGCGAATTTTCCGCTGCAACTGCATGATCCCGTAAAGCAGCGCTTCCGCGGTCGGCGGGCACCCGGGCACGTAGATGTCGACGGGCACGATCCGGTCGCACCCGCGCACAACGCTATAGCTATAGTGATAATAGCCGCCGCCATTTGCGCACGACCCCATCGAGATCACGTATTTCGGATCCGACATCTGATCGTAGACCTTGCGCAGCGCGGGTGCCATCTTGTTGCACAGCGTTCCCGCGACAATCATCACGTCCGACTGGCGCGGGCTTGCGCGCGGCGCCACGCCGAAACGCTCGAGGTCATAACGCGGCATGTTGACGTGGATCATCTCCACTGCGCAGCACGCGAGGCCGAACGTCATCCACCAGAGCGACCCCGTCCGCGCCCAGTGGAACAGGTCTTCGGTCGACGTGACAAGGAAACCCTTGTCGGTGAGCTCGCCGTTCAGGTCGTTGAAATAGGCGGCGTTCGGCGCCACCATCTCGCCTTCGCGGAGCAGCGGGTTTTCGCGCGCGGTCAGCTCTACTCCCATTCGAGCGCTCCCTTCTTCCACGCATACACATAGCCCAGCACCAGCTCGGCAAGGAAAACCATCATGGCGCCCCATCCGGCAATGCCCGTCCCGTGCAACGACACGGCCCACGGATACAGGAACGCCGCCTCCAGATCGAAGATGATGAACAGGATGGCGACGAGATAAAAGCGCACGTCGAACTGCGACCGGCTGTCCTCGAACGCCGGAAATCCGCATTCATACTCGCTCAGCTTTTCTGCGGTCGGGTTATAAGCGCCGGTGAAGCGCTGCGCGATCATCGGCAGGAAAACGAACGCGCTCGATATGAACAGCGCAATGCCGATGAACAACAGGATCGGCAGATAGCCGGCGGCAGAAGATGCCATTGATACACGACTCCGACAGGACACGGGAGGCGGCCCTGCGCGCGCCTTAGGCCAGCCATATTCCCTTCGCAAGCGCAGCAGGGCTGCCGTCTGACGGGCATTGCGTCGCTGCGCGCTTGGGATAGGGTTGGCGCTTGAACGGGGGAACACCAATGATTCGAAAGGCTCTGCTCGCGGCAGTCGCGACATTCGCCCTGACCGGGGCGGCACAAGCCCAAATGGTTACCGGTCAAAGCCCGGCGAGCGTGGTCAAGGCGCTGCAGGATGCAGGATACAAGGCCGCTCTGACAAAGGACGATACGGGCGACCCGATGATCAATTCGTCATCCGGCGGAAGCAATTACGCGATCTTTTTCTACGGCTGCACCAAGAGCGTCGATTGCCGGACGATTCAGTTTTTCGCTGGATACAGCGACAAGAAACCGACGCTCAGCCAAATCAACGACTGGAATGCCAAGAAGCGTTTCGGTCGTGCTTACCTGTCGGACAAGGGGGCCGGTCGCCTTGAGATGGACGTCGATCTTGACGACGGGGGCATGTCGGCAAAGCTGTTCGAGGACAATATCGAATTCTGGGTGGCGATCATGGCGCAGTTCGAAAAGCATATCGGGGTCTGAACGAGCAATTTCCTACCGCAAAGCCCCCGCCACAAGCTTGTGCAGCCGCGAGTGCAGGCCATCGCTCGCGGCGAGGCACTCGCGGCGTTCGATCACCCGGTCGCCTCCGCGGTAGTCGGTAACGAACCCGCCCGCTTCACGCACGAGCAATATCCCGGCCGCGACGTCCCAGGGCTCGAGGTCGCTTTCCCAAAAGCCATCGAACCGCCCTGCCGCGACCCACGCCAGGTCGAGACTTGCCGCCCCGAAGCGCCTGATGCCGGCGACCTCGGGCGCCACCGCGCCGAAAATGCGACTCCATTGCGCGAAATCGCCGTGCCCCAGATAAGGGATGCCGGTCGCGACCAGTGATTCTGACAAATCGCGGCGCGCCGATACGCGCAACCGCCGGTCGATCAGCCACGCACCGCGACCCTTCTCGGCCCAAAACGCTTCATCCGTCAGCGGCTGATAAACCAGTCCAGACGTGATCTCGCGCTTGCCAGACGGCATCGGCTCCTCAACCGCAATCGAGATCGCGAAGTGCGGCATGCCGTGGAGAAAGTTCGACGTGCCATCGAGCGGGTCGACAATCCAGCGCGGTTTGCTTGGGTCTCCCGCGATCTCGCCGCTCTCCTCCCCTAGGAACGCCCAATCGGGCCGCGCGCGCTTCAACTCTTCATAAATAGTGTCTTCGGCGCGCTTGTCGGCCATCGATACGAAATCGGCCGGCCCCTTGCGGCTGACCTGGAGCTGCTGAACTTCGTTGAAGTCACGACGCAACCGCGGCGCCGCTTTGCGCGCGGCCCGGTCCATGATCGTCATAAGG
>JANMKS010000318.1:0-5800 GCA_031372155.1 Sphingomonas sp. | reverse complement strand
CACCTGATCGGCTCGGCGAATGTCACAAAGGCGTGCTGGGACACGATGCGCGACCAGGCCTACGGCCGCATCCTGATGACCGCGTCCTCGACCGGCCTGTTCGGCAATTTCGGCCAGACCAACTACGGCGCAGCCAAGCTCGGCCTCGCAGGGTTCACCAAATCGCTCTACCTCGAAGGCGCAAAGTATAACATCCGCGTCAACACGCTCGCGCCCGTGGCAGGCACGCGCATGACCGAAGACCTGTTCCCGACCGATGCCTTCAAGGCCTTCGCGCCCGAAAACGTCGTTCCCGCCGCGCTTTACCTCGTCAGCGAGGACGCGCCGTCGAATGTGATCGTCGGGGCGGGCGCGGGCGTCGTACAGGCCGCCTATGTCACTCTGACGCCCGGCATCCTCCTCCCCGCCGACGACCGCACCCCCGAGGCGGTCGCACGACTGTGGGACAAGATCACCGACCGTTCCGGCGAAATCGTACCGCAGTCGGGCAACGAACAGTCGATGCTGATCGCGAGGACGCTTGGCGGCGGGTGAGGCGCGGTGTGCAGACGGCAGCGCCTACGAGAAAATCGATAGAATCGGCGGTTCACCTGTCAAAACCGTTCGGTTGGTCCACCGTTCAACAGGCACGCCTGCTAGGCTCGGGGATTACGATCGTAGAAATCGACCTGCATGCGCATTGCTCCAAGCGGCTCGACCAAGTGGGGCTGATCCGGAAGCACGAGGCCAGGGTGCTCCGGATCCAGAATCATTTCGGTAACGGGATCAAGCACCCGGTAGCGTAATCGGCCTTCCAGAACCCGGATGATTCCCCACACACCGACCTTGGTACGATGCTCCTTGCGAAGACCGCCGGGGAGCATGTTTTCATCGAAGACAGGCGTGCTCTTGTAAGGCATCGGCGTGGTCACGATGCTTGCACCGTCTGGAAATGGACAGCGCGATCGACAAGATCCGTCATGTGATCGGCTGCCCGGATGGTCAGGGGATGCTGGGCAGAGCCGGCCCGGGGAGCGATATAGTCTGCCATCTCCCGCGCCACCTCGAGCTGTCGATCCGAGCCTTCCGACAAGACGGCGATCATCAGGTTTTCAAGCGCGATGACCCGGATGCGCAGCTGGACGAGTTCGGCGTTGCTCATGTCGGGAACGTCGAGGTGAGTCTCATGCGGCGAAGACGCGAGGGCCCCGCCTTCGTTATCCCACCTAGCGAGCGCGCGCCCAGGGACATCGGAGGGTTCTAGCGGACGGGTGTCAGGCATAAGTCTTTCCTCATGAGGCTGCTTTGATGGCTGACGATCGATCATCGGTAGCCGACGCCCTTCATGTAATCGACGAGTGTGCTTCTACATCCTGAAAGTCAGCGACTTGCGGCTTTCGATCAGCGTCGCAGCGTCGCAAGCTTTCGGCTTGCAATTCCAGCAACGCTTCGATGAATATCGCGTGGCCTCCTCGTCGCGCCTAAGCGCCTAGCCGAATTTCTGTCGCATGTTGCGGATAAGGCGCGGCCTGTGCAGGATCGACGGGTTTGCCGCCAAGCTTGCTGGCGAAACCGTGATTGACATCGCGGTGATGCGCTTCGTCGGCGCGCACGACCAGGACAACGTCGCGGAGCGTCGCATCGTCGGCCATCTTCCAATAATGCTTCGCGATTGCGGGCGCGGCCACGTTCGGCGAGCGCCCCTCATCGATTTCCTCGAGATACAATGTGTAGCTGGTCACCGCCTCCTCCTCGAAATAGCCGACGACACGGTGCGCGGTTCGTGACGAGACGAGGTAAAGGATCGAAAAGCCGACCAGGAATACACCCTGCACCAGCAAGATCACCATGCGCTCGAACCAGGTGGGCTTGGCAATTTCGATAAACGTCATGAGGTGCATGCGCTCGTTCTCGGCTTCCTCCATCAGTGTCCGGATCCAGCCCTCGTCGTCGCGCATCCAGCGCAGGCAGGTGAGATGAGTGAACATCGCGCCGACCATCCCCGGCACCGCGGCTACCGTCTCCAGAACGATCGCCCGGTGGCCGTAGCGCTTGGCAAAAAAAGTGTCGGCGCTGAAACGAAGGAGCTTCGTGAAGCCCAGCGCAAAGCGATCGGAAAATCCTTGTGCCTGATGATGGATGACGGGCTGAGCATCGCGTTCTGCGGCAAGCGCGCGCTTGTCGGGGGCAAGGATTGAATTGGTCATGATTGGTCCTTTCAGGACGCCGCCCACAGGCGGTGAAGTCGCGTAGTTGGAGCGTCGCGCGTGACGCATCCTCGCAGGGGACGCGGGTAAAAAGCGATTATCTATGAGTAACATACATCTAGGCCGAAAGCTATTGCGGCAAAAATGCTTTGATTTTCGTCGGGCCTCGGACTTCCGGTATTTTGAAGCGCACCGGCTTACGAACGGCCGATTCAAGATTATCGACGAACCGACAAGATCTGTGGTTGCAGAGTATCAGAAGCACCCGTTGCAACGTACCCTTGCGACGGTGCGCGGATGAACCGTGAACGCTCGAACAGCGCTCGTAAATGAGACTCTTGCGTTCAACCCGCAAAGCTGAACACCACAGCAAACACAGTGATGATCAGACCGAAAGCACCCAGCATCGTGCCCGAGATCATGCGGCGGTAATACCCGGGTGTGGTATCGTCACGCACGTGCCCGCCCGGCCGCCAGAATGCGAGCATGCCGCCCGCCGCCAACAAGGCAAGCCCCACAGCCGCGACCAGCAACGCGCCCGGCGACACCCGCTAGCCCTCGACCAGCTTCATCAGCCGCCGCTCGACGGGTGCCAGGACCGCGCCGAGCTCGTGCCCGCGCTTCAACACTACGCTGCCTTCGCCGAACAGCGACCACTGCCCCTGGCGGTTGCGCAGTGCCGGACGCTTCTCGATCCGGTATTCGGGGCGCTCGGTAGCGCGGCGAAAGGCGCTGAACACCGCGGCCTCTCGCCCCAAGTCCATCGCATAATCCTTCCAGTGCCCGGCGGACACCATCCGGCCGTAAAGGTCGAGAATGCGCGACAGTTCGGCACGTTCGAATCCGACCTGCAACACCGAACGGGGAAACAGCGCGACGACACCCATTAGGCGCGCTTGGCCTTTTCGTCCTCGCTCTCGGTGAACGCGGCGAGCTTCGCACGCAGCGCTTCGACTTCGCACTTCAATATCTCGAGCTGTTGCGTCGCCGGGTCGAACCGCTCGCTGCAGGGGGTGCCATAAGGCATGAAGCCCTGTTGATATTCGGATGCGCCCATAAGTGTCGACCGCGCAGGGATGCCGACCATTGTCGCGCCCTCCTGCACGTCCTTGGTCACGACCGAATTGGCACCAATGCGCGCGCGCGGTCCGACCGTTATCGGTCCCAGCACCTGAGCCCCCGATCCGACGATCACGCCGTCCTGCAAGGTTGGATGCCGCTTGCCGGGGACGCCATTTGCAGGATTTGTCCCGCCCAGCGTGACGCACTGATAGATTGTGACATTGTCGCCGATAATCGCCGTTTCTCCGATTACGGTGAAGCCGTGGTCGATGAAAAAGTTCCGGCCGATCGTGGCCCCGGGATGAATGTCGATTGCCGTGAAGAATCGGGCGAGGTGGTTGACCAGGCGAGCGGCAAAATACAGCTCGCCCTTGAACAACCAGTGGGCCACGCGGTGGAACGCGAGCGCCCATGCGCCTGGATACAACAGCACTTCCCAACGCGAACGCGCCGCAGGATCTCGCGCCTTCACCGAATCGAGGTAGGCGATCAGCCCGTCGAACATAGCGCCCGCCTCCCTGTCGCGGTCGGCATAATCTAATCGCGCTGGAGCGCGATGCAAGGCGTCCGGGCAAAGCACCGCTATACCTGCGCGGCGCTGAAATATGTTGCGCGCGTGCGATGCACCGCTTCTAAGCCGTGCCTTATGTTCGATTTTACGCACTTCGACTGGTCCGCAATCGCCCCGTTCATTGCCGTGGGTTTCGGTGCGCAACTTGTGGACGGCGCGCTGGGCATGGCGTTCGGCGTCATTTCCAACACGCTCCTCATCAGTGTTCTCGGCATGCCGCCCGCCCATGCGTCGGCGCGCGTGCACATCGTCGAGGTTTTCACCACGGCGGCATCGGGCATCAGCCACGCGCTTCATCGCAATGTCGACTGGAAGCTGTTCGCGCGCCTCGTCATTCCCGGCGTGATAGGCGGTGTGACGGGTGCCTATCTGCTGAGCAACATCGATGCGGGCGTCGCTCGCCCGTTCGTGATGACTTACCTGTCGCTTATCGGCCTTTACCTGCTGTTCAAGGCATGGGGCTGGACGCACACTCATCGCGAGCCGACGGTTGTCGAACCGCTCGGTTTGATCGGCGGCTTCCTCGACGCAGTCGGTGGCGGCGGCTGGGGTCCGGTAGTGACCTCGAACCTGCTGGTGCAGGGGGCTGCACCGCGCACGACGATCGGCACCGTAAATACTGCTGAATTTTTCCTGACCAGCTCGATTTCGATCGCCTTCATCGCCAACCTCGGCCTGGAAGCGTTTACCGTGGCGACGGTCGGCCTGTTGATCGGCGGTCTTGCGGCGGCACCCTTTGGTGCGATGCTTGCGCGGCGCATCCCGGCGCGCGCGCTGATGACGATGGTGGGGACAGTCCTGACACTGACCAGCGTGTTCAGCCTTTACAAGGCGCTAAGCTGACCAGGCGGCGCTTTGCCTGACATCGCTCTCGCGCGCATCGACCCAGTTCTCGCGCCCGTCCGCAAAGCGTTCCAATTTCCAAAAGGGAGCGTCGGTCTTCAATCGATCGATGAGGAACGCGCAGGACTCCAGCGCGGCAGACCGGTGAGGGCTGCTCGTGCCGACAAAGACGATCGACTCGCCGGGTCGCATACTGCCGACTCGGTGAGCGATGCTTGCTCCCGACAATGCCCAGCGGTCGAAAGCGTCCGTCGCAAGCCGCTCGAGTGCCTGCTGCGTCATCGCCGGATAGTGCTCGAGCGTGAGCGTCGCGAGCCCGCCACCACCCCGCACAAAGCCGACGAAACTGGCCACGCCACCGACACCTTCGACACCCAGCCGTGCCGTCTCCGCCGTAACGTCCAGCGGCCGCGGCCCGACCGCTACGTGGATCATCCGCCCGTAACCGGAGGAAAGAATGCGATCTCGCTCGCATCGGCGACGGGGTCGTCGAACGCCGCCATAACGAGGTCGATCGCGGCACGAACCCGGGTCAGGTCGTGGAATGCCCGAGCATGGCCTTCGCTTTGCCGCGCCAGGGCGCCAGCGAGGTCTCGGAGCGAGCGTACCCCGGTGGGAATGGCAAAGTCCTCCTCACCCGTGCCGATGGCGTCGCGTAACCAGGCAAAATACAGAATTTTGGCCACGTCCTCAGTCCATGTGCCGAATGCCGACGCGAAGGTAGTCCCAACCCGTGAACAAGGTGAGCACGGCTGCGGTCCACAAAGAGAAAAGGCCCGTCACGCGAATCCAGTGCTGATCGGGAAGGGCACCGGCCAAAATGAGCGCACCGAGCGCAACGATCTGCAGCGTCGTTTTCCACTTTGCCAGTTGCGATACCGGTACCGATACTTGCAATGCGGCGAGGAACTCGCGCAGCCCCGACACCGCAATCTCGCGTAGCAGGATTACCAGCGCGGGAATGAGGTGCAGCCCGGTGATCGAAGCAGCCTCGTGCTGGGTGCCGACCAGCATCATAATAACGGCGGCCACCATGATCTTGTCGGCAATCGGATCAAGAAACATGCCCAGCCGGGACACCGCCCCCTGGGCGCGGGCAAGGTAGCCGTCGAAATAATCGGTAACGCCCATCAGACAG
>JANMKS010000304.1:0-1871 GCA_031372155.1 Sphingomonas sp. | reverse complement strand
AGCGACAGTGCGCCGTCTGACTCCCACACTTGCATCGCGTTGCGCTGAACTGCCTTGTAGGCATCCTCACGGCTCATCCCGGCTTGCGTCAGCGCGAGGAGGACGCGCTGCGAATGGACGAGGCCGCCCATGCGGTCGAGGTTCTTCTGCATGCGCGCGGGGTAGATCAGCAGCTTGTCGATAACGCCGGTCAGTCTTGCCAGCGCGAAATCGAGCGTGATCGTCGCGTCCGGGCCGATCATGCGTTCCACCGACGAATGGCTGATGTCGCGTTCGTGCCACAGCGCAACGTTCTCCATTGCAGGGACAACCGCGCTGCGGACCATACGCGCCAGACCGGTGAGGTTTTCGGTCAGCACCGGGTTGCGCTTGTGCGGCATCGCCGACGAGCCCTTTTGCCCCGGCGCAAAATATTCCTCGGCTTCGAGGACTTCGGTGCGCTGCAGGTGACGGATTTCGGTGGCGAGGCGTTCGATCGACGAAGCGATCACGCCCAGCGTTGCAAAGAACATGGCATGGCGGTCGCGCGGGATCACCTGTGTCGAAACGGGCTCGACGGTCAGACCCATCTTTGCGGCGACGTGGTCTTCGACGCGCGGGTCGATGTTGGCAAAAGTGCCCACCGCGCCCGATATGGCGCAGGTGGCGATGTCGGCGCGTACTGCCACCAGCCGCGCGCGGTTGCGGCTGAACTCGGCAAAGGCTTGCGCGAGTTTGAGGCCGAAGGTCACGGGTTCGGCGTGGATGCCGTGGCTGCGTCCGATTGTCGGGGTCAGCTTGTGCTCGAACGCACGGCGCTTCAGCACTTCGAGCAGTCCGTCGAGATCGGCGATAAGGAGGTCCGACGCGCGTGCGAGCTGGACGGAAAGGGCGGTGTCGAGCACGTCCGAACTTGTCATCCCCTGATGCAGGAAGCGCGCTTCTTCGCCGACATGTTCTGCGACCCAGGTGAGGAACGCGATGACGTCATGCTTGGTCACGGCCTCGATCGCGTCGATTGCGGGAACGTCGATCACGGGCTGCGTCGCCCACCAGTCCCATACGGCTTTTGCCGCCGACCTTGGGACAACGCCCAGTTCCGCCATCGCGTCGAGCGCATGCGCCTCGATTTCGAACCAGATACGGAAACGTGATTCGGCCGACCAGAGGGCGACCATTTCGGGGCGGGAATAGCGTTCGATCATGCAAACGCGACTAGCAGGGACAAACCGACCCGACAACGCGGTCGGCGGAGCAACACGCATCGTCGATCTGCGTTAAACTTCCGACGGTCCTGAACGACCGTAGAGTTCGCTTATCTGTGACAGAGTATGGAGACTGAAATGAAAACCCTTTTAATCGCTGCGAGTGCGCTGGCGCTTGCAACACCGGCGCTGGCACAGACCAGCGGCACGACATCGACCCCCGCGGCAACTGCGGGTTCGACAGCAAATACGACCACGTCTGGCGCGCCCGACAGCACGATGTCGTCGACGACCGCTCAGGGGTCGGCAGCAATGCCGATGACGTCGGCACCGGCAACGGCTTCGGCACCGTCCGATCCCAAGCAGATCATCGCCACCGAGTTCCCGACCTACGACAAGGACGGAAACGGCGCACTCAGCACCGGAGAGTTCGATTCCTGGATGGTCGCACTGAAGGAAAAGTCGGGCTCACCCGCCATGAAGCCGGCCGAGCAGACCACGTGGCTGAAGGGCGCTTTCACGAGTGCCGACAAGGATAAGAGCAAGTCGGTCAGTTTGACCGAACTGACGACTTACTTGACTGCCGCTGGCTAAGCCAGTCGGGTCGCAGGACGGGTTCCTTTCCTAACGGGAAGGAGCCCGTTTTTCATGCGCGCTCCTGCGCCATCGCGATGGCGTCGAGCATTT
>JANMKS010000237.1:0-5820 GCA_031372155.1 Sphingomonas sp. | reverse complement strand
CCCTGAAACAAGTTCAGGGTGACGGTTTTGTTTTGATACGGCGGCCTGTAAGCGTGGCTCATGCCGCTTCACCCGCCATTCAGCCCGCAATGATGACAGGCAGGCGATGAAACGCATTCTTCGCAATGTGGTGACAGCCCTGTCGGCTATCGTTTTCGCGGTGCAACCGGCGGCGGCGCAATCGATCCTGCGCGATGCCGAGACCGAGGCGCTGTTCCACGACATGGCCGCGCCGCTCGTGAAGGCGGCCGGGCTCGACCCGAAGAATGTCGACATCGTCCTGATCGGCGATCCCCAGATCAACGCCTTCGTCGCGGGCGGGCAGGTGGTCTATATCAATGCCGGGCTGATTCAGGCCGCGGACAACGCCAACGAAGTGCAGGGCGTGATCGCTCACGAACTCGGCCACCTGGCGGCGGGTGACGTCCTGCGCGGGTCGGCCGGTATCAAGGAGGCGACCGGCATCAGCATATTGTCGCTGCTGCTGGGCGCAGCGGCGATCGCGGCGGGCGCGGGTGAAGCCGGTGCCGGTATCCTGGCCGCGGGTCAGCAAGCGGCATTGGGCAAGTATCTCGCTTTTTCACGCACGACCGAGTCGGGCGCCGACCAGTCCGGACGCCGGTATTTGAGCGGCGCCGGGATCAGCGGAAAAGGCATGATCAGCTTTTTCAAGAAGCTGCAGGGTCAGGAGTTCCGCCTCGCGATCGAGCAGGACAATGCCTATGATCGGACGCATCCGCTGACCGGGGACCGCATTCAGGTCCTTCAGGAGGCCCTTGCCGCCGACAAGGCGTGGAACAGCGTTACCGATGCGGCATTGGAGACGCGATTCAAGCGCGTGAAGGCGAAACTGTTCGGGTTCGTGAACGAACCCAAGGACACGTTGTACCGCTACCCCGTCACCGACAATTCGGTGCCCGCGCGCTATGCACGGGCCTACGCCTGGCACAAGTCGGCGTATCCTGACAAGGCAGTGGCCGAAGCCGACGCGCTGCTATCGACCGCCCCGCACGACCCGTATTTTGAGGAACTGAAGGGACAGATCCTGCTTGAATCGGGTAAGCCGAACGAAGCGCTTCCCGTGCTTCGCGACGCAGTGCAGCGAACCGCCTATCAGCCGCTGATCGCTGCGTTGTTCGGGCACGCGCTGATCGCGACCGAAAATCCCGCCAATTATGTCGAGGCGAAATCGGTTCTGCGCACGGCGATTCAACGCGACAATCAGAACCCGTTCGCCTGGTACCAGCTCGGCACGATCTATGCACATGAAGGCGATCAGGCCCGCGCAAGTCTTGCCACCGCAGAGCGTTTCAACCTCGAAGGATCGGCTGTGCCCGCGCTCGCCAATGCGAAAATGGCGATGCGTGGCTTGCCGAAGGGCAGCAACGACTGGGTCCGTGCACAGGACATCGCACTGGTTTCGCAAACCGCCGTCGATGAAGACCCGCGCACGCGGCACAAGCGCAAGAAGCCTGCGCCCGACGAAGAATGAACGCAGGGACCAAACAAACGATGATCGGACTGATAGCCTTTGCCGCAGGCGCAGCCGCAACTGCCGCCGTGACGTCGGGGTCGCCCGTTGCTCCGCATGATCGTGCGGCAATCGAGACGATCGTCAGGGAGTACATCCTCTCGCATCCGGAAATCCTGCCCGAAGCGATGGACAAGCTGCGCGAGCGCGAAGTGGCCAAGGCGGTTAATGCGAACCGTGCGGCGATCGAAACTCCGTTCGCAGGGGCATGGGAGGGCGCAGCCGACGGCGACGTAACGCTCGTCGAGTTTTTCGATTACAATTGCGGATATTGCCGCGCTTCGCTGCCGATCGTCGAAAGGCTCCTGGCCGAAGACAAGAAATTGAAGGTCGTGTACCGCGAGTTTCCCGTGCTGGGCCCGGACAGCGAGAGCGCGGCCCGTGCCGGTCTTGCGGCGGCGAAGGCGGGCAAATACCCGCAGTTTCACCGCGCGCTTTACGCGGCCGGCAAGCCCGAGCCGCAAACCGTAGCGCGCGTCGCGAAGGTGCTTGGCATCGACCTTGCCTTCGCCGACACGGCAGCGGCGCGTGCCGAAATCGAATCCAATCTCAACTTTGCACGCCCGCTTGCGCTATCGGGAACGCCGAGCTGGGTCATCGGCGACACCGTGCTGTCGGGTGCCGTCGGTTACGAAGCGTTGAGAGATGCCGTGGCGGTGGCGCGCAAACGCAAGTGACGTATGGTCAGTGGCTGGCGATCCAGTCGCTGACCGCGCTTTCCAGAACGTCGAGCGGCACTGCCCCTTGTGCGAGCACGACGTCGTGGAATTCGCGGAGGTCGAACTTCGGACCCAAAGCCTGTTCGGCACGGGTCCGCAGTTCGCGGATCTTCAGTTCTCCGATCTTGTACCCGAGCGCCTGGCCCGGCCATGAAATATAACGGTTCACCTCGGCTTCGATATTGGCATCAGTCAGTGCTGAATTCGTGCGCATGAAGGCGATCGCCTGTGGCTTGGTCCAGCCCTTCGCATGAAGGCCGGTATCGACCACGAGCCGACAGGCGCGCCACATTTCATAGCTGAGGCGTCCCATGTTCTTTTCGGGCGTATCGTAAATGCCCATCTCAATACCCAGGTGTTCGGCGTACAGACCCCACCCTTCGGTGTAGGCGGTGAAGCCCGCGAGGTTCTTGCGGAACTCGGGCTGATCCAGCTCCTGTTGCAAGGCGATCTGCAAATGGTGCCCGGGAACCGCCTCGTGAGCGGTCAGCGCAGGCTGCTCCCACAACGGCCGCTGATCGAGTTTTGACGTGTTGACGTAATAGTTTCCGGCAATGCCGCTCGCCGGGGCACCGGGCGAATAGTAAGCGGTGGTCGTGCCCGGCGCGATCTCTGCCGGGATGGCCTTCACCCCATAGGGCAGGCGCGGCAGCCTTCCAAAGAAACGCGGAAGCAGCCCGTCGTTGGTTTTGGCCTGAAGCGCCGACGATGCCAACAGGGCGTCGGGCGTCTTCGCGAACCATTGCGGATCGGTTTTCATCGACGCGATCATGAGTGCGCGGGTCGCATGCCCCGCCTTGATGGCGAGCGCGTCCATCTCGGCACCAATGCGCTTTACCTCCGTCAGACCGAGCGCATGGATGGCATCGGGCGTCATTGAAGTGGTCGTGTGGATGCGGACTTGAAGCGCGTACCATTCGCGTCCCTGTGGTAGCGCCGACGCACCGACGCTTGCGCGACAACGGGGTTTGTAGGAGGTGAGGTAATACTCGGCGAACTTGCGGTATTCGGGTTCGACGGTGTCGCGAATCAGAGTTTTCGCGCGCGCCTGCATCACGGCCCAGTCGGAAATGGGGACGTCGGCAGGGCGGGCGTGCATGAACGGCTCGTAAAATCGCGAGTCTTCGATCCTGTCGGCGATGACGCCGATAATCGATCCCTCGAAGCCGTCGAGCACGGCGCAGGGTTGAGCCCAGCCACCCTTCAAGGCCTCGCGCGTGACGGCAAGCGCGGCGGCGTTGTAGGCGGGGTAGGCGGCAAGTCGTGCCAGATAGCTTTCGTAATCGGCGCGGGTGGCAAACGGCGATCCTTCGGGCAGCGACGCGAAATTCTGGTGCCAGCCGGCATAGGTCGTGAACAGCATCGTCCGCTCGCCGAAGCGATTGCCTTCGACCTGTTCGGACAGAAGACGTGCCAGGATTGCCTTGTTCATGCGCTCGGGCGCGCTCAGGCCCGCATCGGGGATCGCTTTCAGTCGCACAAGGAAGGTCGCCGACGCCTTTTCCTGTGCGTCGGCTTCGGCAAGGCTCGGGTCGGACAGCCGCCCGTCGCCCGTGTGCACGCCGAGGGCCGACGCCTGCACGGGATTGCGATCGAGCCACCATTTCCAGTGCGCGTTGACGATGGTGTTCAAGTCGGTCGAGGGGGAGGCATTTGCCGGTGCGGCGAGCGCGAACATGACGAAAGCGAGGAATAGCTTGAGCATAGTGCCAGCTTACCGCAAACCGGGCGCGAGCAAAGGGGGGAGCTTCGATGGCGACAATCGCGGAAAATCGGCAGCGTGCCAGTCCGCTCGCACCCGACATCTATGAGCGGATCCTGGCGGTCGGCGCGGGCGTGCTTTTCCTGTTCGTGATCGCAGCGTTGTTCCGGGGTCAATCGAACTGGCATTTCGTCAGCCCGCAAGTCTGGGCGCATCTCGGCACCATCATGCTCGCGCTGGCGCTGACGCCCGTGATGCTGTTGAGACCGCGCGGCGACGTCCTGCACCGTCAGCTTGGATGGATTTGGGTCTCGGCTATGATCGCAACCGCGCTGTTCAGTCTTCTCGTCCGTCAATCCAATAATGGTAGTTTCAGCTTCATTCATCTCCTGTCGGTGTGGACGCTGATCCAGGTGCCGCTGATCGTCCGCGCCGCGCGGACTCACGATGTTCGCCGTCACCGTAGCCGCGTGCGTGGAATGGTCACCGGCGCACTCTTGATCGCGGGATTCTTTACGTTTCCATTCAACCGGATGCTTGGAAGCTGGCTGTTCGGATAACGCTTCCGTACTCGCTTTCGTTCTGCTATTGTTCCCGTATGGCTCAGCTCGACGTCCGGCAGAAACTCGAAATCCTTGCGGATGCCGCAAAATACGACGCGTCTTGTGCTTCGTCGGGGACCAGCAAGCGCAACAGCAAGGATGGGAAGGGCTTGGGATCGACCGAGGGAATGGGCATCTGCCACGCCTATGCCCCGGACGGGCGGTGCATCTCGCTCTTGAAGATTTTGCTGACGAACAGCTGCATTTTCGACTGCCACTACTGCATCAACCGCAAGTCTTCGAACGTTCGTCGCGCGCGCTTTACCGCCAAGGAAGTCGTCGACCTGACAATTGCGTTCTACAAGCGCAACTATATCGAGGGGCTGTTCCTGTCGTCGGGGATCATCGGCTCGTCGAACTATACCATGGAACAGCTTGTGGAGGTCGCGCGGTCGCTGCGCGAGGACCACGATTTTCGCGGCTACATCCATCTGAAGACGATTCCGGATGCCGACGCCGAGCTTGTCGAGGCCGCGGGGCGCCACGCCGACCGCGTATCGATCAACGTCGAATTGCCGACGACGGCGGGTTTGAAACGCCTTGCGCCCGAAAAGTCGGTTCAGCGGATAGCGGGCGCGATGAGTGACATGAAAGCGTCGATCATCGACGCGCGGGATGCGACGAAGAAATACAAGTCTGCGCCGCGCTATGCGCCGGCTGGCCAGTCGACGCAGATGATTGTCGGAGCCGACGCGGCGACCGACGGCGACATCGTGCTGCGCGCGTCGGGGCTATACGACGCGTTCGGGATGCGTCGCGTTTATTATTCCGCGTTCAGCCCGATCCCTGACGCGAGCGCGATCCTGCCGCTGAAACGTCCGCCGCTGATGCGCGAGCACCGCTTGTATCAATCCGACTGGCTTATGCGCTTTTATGGGTTCAAGCCCGCCGAAGTCGTGAGCGCCACTGTCGATGGGATGCTGCCGCTCGATATCGACCCCAAGCTCGCCTGGGCATTGAAGTTCCGCGAGCATTTTCCGGTCGACATCAACCGCGCGCCCAAGGCGATGTTGCTCCGCGTTCCGGGGCTGGGCGTCAAAGCGGTCAACCGGATCGTGACGAGCCGGAAGTGGCGACGGCTGCGGCTTGACGATGTGGCGAGGATCACGGTTTCGATCGCCAAACTGCGACCGTTCATCGTAACCGACGACTGGCGGCCTACGTTGCTCAGCGACAAGGCCGATCTGCGCCCCTTTGTCGCGCCGAAAGTCGAGCAGATGGAGTTGTTTGCCTGACGCAGCAACGATCGCCGCGCTCGCGGGTTCG
>JANMKS010000225.1:0-1889 GCA_031372155.1 Sphingomonas sp. | reverse complement strand
ACTTCGTCTTCCATTCCGCTTTTTGCTGTTCGACGCTGATTGCGCGCGCCTACGACAGTCCCGGCTGGGCAATGGGCCTGAAGGAGCCCGTTATCCTGAATGACATCGTCGGTTGGCGTCGTCGTGGTGGACTTGGGCCGGGCATTGCGGGCGTACTCGACGATGTTCTCACGCTTCTGGCGCGACCCTTTGGCAAGGGAGAAGCCGTCGTGGTCAAGCCGTCCAATATCGTCAACGGCCTTGCCTCTGCGATGCTGACACTGCGCCCGGACGCGCGCGCGCTGCTGCTTCATGCTCCGCTTCGCACCTACCTGGCGTCGATTGCGAAAAAAGGCATGGACGGTCGCTTGTGGGTGCGGACATTGCTGCTGGGATTGCTCGACGACAAGCTGGTCGATTTCGGCTTCTCGTCGCGAGATCATCTTGGCCACACCGACCTGCAGGTCGCGGCTGTCGGCTGGCTGGCACAGCATGCGCTGTTCGCACAGATTGCGGACACCTTCGGCCCGGGGCGGGTACGGACTTTGGACAGCGAGACCCTGATGACGGACCCCGCCGAAGCGATCACACGGCTGTCCGGCCATTTCGACTTGCCGATGGACGATCGACGACTGGACCAGATTCTGAAAGGGCCGGCGTTCAATCGTCACTCAAAAACCGGTGCCCAGTTCGCCGCCGACGACCGTATCGACGAACAGAACGCTGCAACCGGCACACATTCGGACGAAATCGACAAAGTGGCTCAGTGGACGCAAGCCGTCGCAGATACGTTCGGGATTTCCCTCGACTTGCCCGCGCCACTGTTGCCGAAGGTGAGCGCGTGACACCGGATTATCAGGCGCTCGCGAATGCAGGGGTGCGCTCGCTTCAATCCGGCGATCCCCTGGCGGCGCGGGGTGCCTTCGACACCATTGAAGCTGCAGGGCGGGGAACGCCCCAGCTTCGGCTGTTGCTGACACGCGCCTGCATTGCGTTGCGCGATCATACTGCCGCCCACGCCGCGCTGGACCACGTTCTGGCCGAAGATCCTGCCAACCTCCACGCGCTCATTCTGCGCGGAGACGTTCTGGCCGATGCGGGGGATCAAAGGGCTGCCGTCAGTTGGTATCAGGCCGCTTTGGCCCAGGCACCGCGTGCCGGGCCGCATCCTGACGATCTGACCAAAATGTTGCGCCATGCCGCGACGCGATGCGCTGAATCGAGTGCGGCGTTCGAACGCCACCTGGATGACCGATTGGCGGCCAGCGGGGTGGATGTGCCATCGGTGGGAGCGCGGTTTGCCGAGGCGCTTGAAATCCTTGTCGGGCGGATGCCCGTGCAGCTTCAGCAGCCGACCAGCTTTTATTATCCGCGGCTTGAACCGCGACCCTTTTTCGAGTGCGACCAATTCAGCTGGGTTGGCAAGCTGGAGGCAGAGGCGTCGGCGATAGCCGCCGAATTGCGAGGCGTCCTGACCGACAATAGCGCGCTCTCTCCCTATGTAACGCGCGATGGGAACCGGCCCGCCAAACAGCATGCGTTGCTCGACGACCCGAACTGGAGCGCATTCCATTTGTTTCGGGAAGGGTCGCCGATCAAGGAAAATGCCGGTCGCTGTCCTGTCACCATGGATGCGCTTGCCAATGTTCCCATGCCGTCCATCAACGGTCGTTCGCCAATGGCGCTTTTCTCTGTCCTGAAGGCGGGCACGCACATTCCGCCGCACAACGGCATGTTGAACACCAGACTGATCTGTCACCTGCCGCTCATCGTCCCGCGCGATTGCCGGTTGAGAGTCGGCAACGAGACAAGGGTGGTCGAAGAAGGGCGCATGATGATATTCGACGATTCGATCGAACATGAAGCGTGGAACGACGGCGATGCGACCCGCGTCGTCTTGTTATTCGAAA
>JANMKS010000191.1:0-2175 GCA_031372155.1 Sphingomonas sp. | reverse complement strand
CGAGCATATTCAGTCTCATACGTCGTCACCGTGCGCTCGGCGGCGGGCGCGGCGTTGAACGTGACCGTCGTTGTCACGATTGTTTCCGCACCGCATCCACATCCATACGCAGTTTCAAAAAAAGCCCCGCCCCAATGCGCGCCGCGGTGGCGGTATTGGTAGCGGCGATGCCGCCGGTCGTCGCGCGCGAGCCGCCGGTTCCAATCGATGCCGCCGGTTCCAATCGATGCCGCCACGCGCATCGTAAACGCGTCCCCATCGGTCGGTCAGCACGACGTCGTCATAATATCGCGACCAGCCGAAGCCTTCGGCAGGCTGCGGCAGGTCATAACCGTCGAAATCGGATACGAAGAATGCGGGCGTCGTCCAATATGTCGGCAACCGGAAACCATAATCGGGGCGACGATACGCGTCCCATCCGCCGGGAGCCTGGTGGCCGCGCTCCCAGCGTCCGTCTGGGCTCGGGGTTGCTGGTGGCGGCGACGGCATCGGTGGCAGGCCATGCGGCGCGACCATTACCGGCGGCGCGCCAACGCCTGAGTCACCCGCCGCCGACGCGGGGGTTGCGATGAGTGCTAAGGCGAACGAAAAGCCAGTCGTTGCTAGGCTTCGCATGGTTAACGCTCCCGTTTCCTGGCCGCACGTTTCGCGGCATCAGAACCGTGAATATCCGGGCTTTTTACCACTATCGGGCGGTTAACGCCATCGCCGATGCGGTCCCGTTCAGGGGCAGATGCGCGAGGCGATGAGCGCGGCCAAAGCCTCGCATCCCGCCCCGTCCTCGACGTCGAAGCGCCCCGCGGTCGGGCTGTCGAGATCGATCACACCGATCAGCGCGCCGCCGTGCACGACGGGCGCCACCAGTTCCGAAACGCTCGCCGCGTCGCACGCGATATGCCCCGGAAACGCGTGCACATCCGCGACGATCTGCGTTTGCCGCGTGGCCGCAGCCGTGCCGCACACGCCGCTGCCGAGCGCGATCCTGATGCAAGCGGCCTTGCCCTGGAACGGCCCGAGCACGAGTTCGCCGTCGATTAACCGATAGAAGCCCGTCCAGTTCACATCGGGCAACCAGTCGAACAGCAGCGCGGAGACGTTGGCCATATTGGCAACCGCATCATGCTCGCCAAAGGTCAGCGCATCGGCCGCAGCGACCAAGTCACGCCACAGTTCCGCCTTGTCGGTGGCTTGGGTCTTCAGGTCGAACATTACTCCACACTCACTTTGCCGCGCGCCCTCTTGACCACCGAGCGCACGGCCTTGCCGACCATGCGCTTTTCGCGTGCCGCCTTGCCCGGGCGTACCTTGATGCGTCTTGCGGGCAACTGATGCGCGCGTCCGACAAGCTCCGCCAAGCGCTCACGCGCCTCCTCGCGGTTCGCCTCGCGGCTGCGATGTTCGCGCGCCGTCACAACGATCTCCCCGTCCTTGGTCCAGCGGCTCCCGGCCATTTCCTTCAACCGGACGTAAACGCGGGGATCCAGCCCCAGCGCATACACGTCGAGCCGCATCTGAACCGCTGTCGCGACCTTGTTGACATTCTGTCCGCCGGGGCCGGTCCCCGCCAAGAAGCGTTCATCGAGCGCGTCCTCGGGCAAGGGCGGCCATTCAACCTTCGCCATAAGTCCATCCTGCCGCAGCGAAGTGCGCGGGCAGAGGCGCAATCGCCGCAAGCGCGGCCTTCCCCTGACGCCCGATCGACAGCGTATGCGCGTGCAGCATCATATGTGCGGCCGGCCTCCCGTAAACCGGGTCGCCGACGATCGGGCAACCGAGGCCGCTGGCGGCATGAACGCGCAACTGATGCGTGCGTCCCGTCTCCGGCCGGAACTCGACCAATGCGGTATCGTCCTTCGTGCCGATCACACGCCAGGCGGTGCGCGCCACTTTGCCCTGCGCGTCTGGGACCATGCGCCAACCAGTTTCGCGGGTGCTTATCTTTGCAAGCGGCATGTCTACAATCCCGCTCTCATTCACCGGCACCCCTTCGGTCACCGCCAGGTAACTTTTCTCAACCAGCCCTGCCTCGAACGCCTGCGAAAAACGTTTCTGTGCCTTTGGATTGCGCGCGAGCAGCAGGCACCCCGAGGTGTCGCGATCAAGCCGGTGCACGATCATCGGCAGCCGGGCAAAGCCAAAGCGCAGGCTTTCCAAATGATTCAACACCGACAGCGA
>JANMKS010000061.1:0-6652 GCA_031372155.1 Sphingomonas sp. | reverse complement strand
ATCAGCGAGGCGACGGGCATCACGCAGGAGGGGTCGGGCTGGCCGTACGCACCGGGGCTTTGGAACGATGAACAAGTCGAGGCGTGGAAACCGGTCGTCGGCGCTGTGCACGCAGCCGGAGGGCCCATCGTCGCGCAGTTGTGGCACATGGGTCGCATCGTTCATCCAAGCCTTCACGGTGAGTTGCCCGTGTCGTCTTCTGCAACGACCGCTCCCGGAAAGGCGCACACGTACGATGGCAAGCAGCCATATGTAGAAGCCCGCCCGCTCCGCCTCGACGAAATTCCTCGCATCATCGGCGACTATGTTCATGCCGCGCGCAACGCCCTTGCGGCGGGCTTCGACGGCGTTCAGCTCCACGGTGCCAATGGCTACCTCATCGACCAGTTTCTTCGCGACAACTCGAACTTGCGCGACGACAATTACGGCGGATCAGTCGAAAACCGCGTGCGTTTGCTCGACGAAGTGACGGCTGCCCTTGTTGCAGAAGTCGGTGCCGGACGAACATCGGTCCGCTTGTCCCCCAACGGTGAATCGCAAGGTGCCGACGACAGCAATCCAGAGGCGTTGTTCACGGCGGCAGCGGCCGTGCTTGCGCGCCACAATATCGGGTTCCTAGAATTGCGCGAGCAGAACGCAGGCGGAACCTTCGGCAGCACCGATGTTCCGCACCAGTCGCCCGCGATCCGCAAGGTCTTTCCGGGGCCGCTCGTTCTCAATCAGGAATATGATGTCTCACGGGCGCAAAGCGTACTGAACTCGGGCCTTGCCGACGCGATCAGCTTCGGTCGCCCGTTTCTGGCGAATCCAGACTTACCCGCGCGCTATGCCGCCGGCACTGCGCTGAACGACATGGATCCAAAGACGCTCTATAGCCAGGGCGACGAGGGTTATACCGATTATCCCGTCGCGGCCTGACCCCTTGAGGGCTCTTGCGTGCCAATCGGAACTTCGTCACGCACTCATGCTTTGTGGCATTCAAAGGAGCGACACATGGCGACGACCCCAAGGAAGCCCACCGCGAAGCGGGCGGCGCCGAAACCGAAAGCGGTGGCGGATGCGCCTGTAAAGGAGTCGGCTGCAATCGAGCTGACGGGTAAACCCAGTGCTAGCGCCGAGCGCCCGACAAAACAGAGCACACCGCGCGTGGCGCGTGCTCCGGCAAAGCCGAAGGCGGAAGCGAAGCCAACTATCGTGCAGTCCAAGCCGACGGTGCCCCCGAAGCCGCGACCCTCGCGCAGAACCCGAACTTCTGCAGCGACCGTCGTGCCGAGCGCCGCCACGGCTGCCGTCAGAAAAGCTCGGGAGAAGGTTGCTGCGATACCCCTTCCTGACGTCACACCACGTCAGGTTGCGATCGTAGCCGCAGGAACGGGCGGTGTCCTGGCGGCCATCGGTGCCGCGTTGTTCCTGTGGCGCGCGTCAAAGGCCGATCAGCCGAATTACCGCGTTATAGAGAGCGAAGGCAATTTCGAGATTCGCGAATATCCGGCCTTGGTCATGGCATCGGTCGAAACGCATGGTCAGCGCCAGGCTGCGCTCGACAGAGGGTTCGAGGTTTTGGCCGACTACATCTTTGCCAAATCGCGGCCCGGCGAGAAGATCTCTATGACTGCGCCGGTTATGTCCGACGGCAGCAACACGTCGCGGTGGCGGACCCGCTTCATCATGCCGACGGGAAAAGCCCGCGCCGATCTTCCCCCGGCTCCTGCCGGCATTGCACTTGAGAGCGAACCCCCGCGAAGAGCCGCGGCTGTGCGCTTCTCCGGCCGCGCGGACGACAGCCTGCTGGACGAGAAAGAAGGCGCGCTGCGATCGTGGCTTCAGCTCCGCAATCTGCCGTGCGAAGCCAAGGCCGAGCACGCATTCTACAATTCGCCAATGATGCCCGGTCCGCTGCGCCGGAATGAAGTGATCGTGCCGCTTAGCTCTGGCTAAACGCCCGCAGCCGCAGGCCCACCGATCCCCGGACGTTTGGTCTTGGGGATCGACGATCCCCCGACAATCGCCGCCGGACGGCTGCCGCGATCGCGGTCGCGCTCGATCGGTTCGCCTGCAATCGCGCGCTTGGACTCTTCGCCCGACAGCATCTCGAACTCGAGCAGCGCTTCGGCCAGCTTGTGCAGTTCGCCAAGATTGTCAGTGAGTACCGCACGCGCGGTTGCTTCGCCCTCCTCGACAAGCCGCCGCACTTCCTGATCGATCAGGCGTGCGGTATCCTCGCTAACGGTCTGCGAACGCGCAACGCTATGGCCCAGGAACACCTCGTCCTGATTGTCACGGTAACGGAGCCAGCCGAGCTTCTCGCTCATGCCGTATTCCATCACCATCGACCGCGCCATGTCGGTTGCTTGCTGGATGTCGTTGGAGGCACCGGTATTAAGCTCGTCCTTGCCATAGATGAGCTGCTCGGCAATGCGGCCACCGAAAGCGAGCGCAAGCCGCGCCTTCATCTGCTTCATCGACATCGAAAAGCGGTCCCGCTCGGGCAGGTTCCACGTCACGCCCAATGCACGACCGCGCGGAATGATCGTGACCTTGTGCAACGGATCGCAGCCGGGAACATGCAGCGAGACGAGCGCATGCCCGGCCTCGTGATAGGCGGTCGCCTTTTTCTCGTCCTCGGTCATGACCATAGAGCGCCGCTCGGCACCCATCATGACCTTATCCTTGGCTTCTTCGAACTCGAGCATCGCCACAAGGCGCTTTCCCTTGCGCGCGGCCAGCAATGCAGCCTCGTTCGCCAGATTGGCGAGGTCGGCACCGGAAAACCCGGGCGTCCCGCGCGAAATCGTGCGCAGGTCGACATCGGGTGCGAGCGGCAGCTTCTTGGTGTGCACCTCGAGTATCTTTTCGCGTCCGACGATATCGGGACGCGACACGACGACCTGACGGTCGAACCGGCCGGGACGCAGCAACGCAGGGTCAAGCACGTCGGGACGGTTGGTCGCCGCCACGATGATGATCCCCTCGTTCGCCTCGAACCCGTCCATTTCGACGAGCAGCTGGTTCAGCGTCTGCTCGCGCTCGTCGTTGCCATTGCCGAGGCCCGCGCCACGATGACGTCCAACCGCGTCGATTTCGTCGATGAAGACAATGCACGGCGCGTTCTTCTTAGCCTCGGTGAACATATCGCGCACACGGCTCGCGCCAACGCCGACGAACATCTCGACGAAATCGGAGCCTGATATGGTGAAGAACGGCACGCCCGCTTCACCCGCAATCGCGCGTGCCAGCAAAGTCTTGCCGGTGCCTGGTGATCCAACGAGTAGCGCGCCCTTGGGGATCTTGCCGCCCAGCCGCGCAAACTTGGAAGGATCCTTCAGAAAATCAACGATCTCCTGCAATTCCTCACGTGCCTCGTCGATGCCGGCTACGTCATCGAACGTGACTTTGCCTTCCTTTGCGGTCAGCATGCGGGCACGCGACTTGCCAAAGCCCATTGCGCCGCCGCCCGCGTTCTTTTGCATCTGCCGCATGACAAAAATTGCGAGGCCGATCATCAGCACGAACGGGAGCGCCTGATACAGCAGCACGAGCCAAATTGACGCGCTCTCCTCGGGTGTCGCTTCAAACTTTACGTTCGCCTTGGTCAGGCGCTCGATGAGTTGCGGGTCGTTCGGCTTGTACGTGCGAAAGGTTTCGCCATTTCCAAGCGTCCCAGAGACGATGTCGCCCGAGATCTTAGCGTCTTTGACGGATCCTTCATCGACCTTTGCGATGAAATCCGAATAGGCAATGCCATTGGTTGCGGTTGCCCGCGACCGGCCGTCGAACAGCGTGACGAACACGGCGAGTGCGGCGAGTATGCCCACCCAGATCATCAGGCTCTTCATCCAAGGATTGCCGGTCGGCTGCTTGTCGTCGTTCATGCTCGGGGATCTCGCTTCCTGACCGCCAAGATAGGCAGAATTGGCTTAATGACAATGCAACGGCATGCGTTTGTTGTCAGTTGACCGGCCTGCGCGGCGGAGCGAGCGTGGCCACCCACATTCCGCCCCGCGCATCGAAGGCAACACCGTCAAGCGTGGCCTTTGCCCCGCTGCGTAGCGAAGCCAGCAGGCGGGACAGCTTCGGGCCGGTCGGCTTGGCTTTGCTGTTGAGCGCTTTCAGGAGGCTTATCAAGATTCTGCGCTGCAACTCGGGCGGAAGATCGAGGGGATCGAACGAGAGCGAGTCACCTTCGCGACGGACACGCGCCTTTGCCCAGAATCGCGCGCTCCACGCGATCGCATCATCGGCTTCCTCCAGCGCCGCCGCAGCGTGATTGACGGCAATGGGATCAAGCCAGTCTGCGGTCCCCAGCGCTTTGCGCAGCCGTGCCCGGTCGTACCGGTCATCGCGGTTGCTCGCATCGTCGACCGCCCGGAAGCCTGCGCGTGTCACGAGGTCCGCCAATTCTACGTGACGCCAGCCCAACAGCGGCCTTAAAACACGACCGTGGCGCCCGCGTATTCCCGACAGACCACCGACGCCGGCACCGCGGTTCAGGCGCATGACGATCGTTTCGAGCTGATCGTCGGCGTGATGCCCGGTCAGAAGCCAGTCAAGTCCAGCCTCCTCGCGCCACTCGTGCAGTTGTGCGTAACGAAGTTCGCGTGCGAGCGCGGAAACATTGCCCTTCGCATAAGGGAGCTTCAGGCTGAGCGTGGTGTGCGGGACGCCCAGCTCCTCGCAGACGCTTGCCACGAACGCGGCTTCGTGTTCCGATTCAGGGCGCAATTTGTGATCGACGGTCGCGGCTGCGACTTGCGTTCCGAACGTCCCGTGCGCGAGGAGCAGCAATGCCATGCTGTCGGGTCCGCCCGAAACGGCAATTCCAATGCGGTCCGCTCGACCGACAGGGCCGATCGCGCAATCGTTCAGGAAGCGATCAAGCAGCGCATCAGGCAGTGCATTTAGCGTCAGCACGTCCCCTGATCGCTTTCGCCTTGAGGTCGGGGGTCAATTTGGCGGCGTAGACGTCCTGCAGTTCATCATAGACCTTGCAGGCATCCGGCAGCTTCTTGAGCTTGGTCAGCGCCTGGCCCAGCCAGTAAAGACTTTCCGGCGCCCTGTCGCCCTTTGGCATCTTTTGATAGTTATCGTACAGCGCAACGCTCGCCAGCGCCGGCTTACCCTCGTCCAGATAAGCGCGACCGAGCAGGTTTTGCGCGTAGCTTGCGCGACGATGGGCCGGGTATTTCGCAACAAATCCCTTCAGGCTAGCCTGCGCTTCCGGATAAAGTTTCGCAGAATAAAGCCGGAACCCGTACGTGTAGGCGTCTTCGGCAGCATCGCCCGTCGCGGGCATGTCGACCGCAGCAACTGCGGCCTTCCGCGCCGGATCGTTACGTGTGGCGACAACCAAAGGTTTTATCGCCGAAACAGCGTCAGAACGGCTCGTGACCGGAAGTGGTCCACGCCCGCCATCGCCAACCGACGGAAGCGGAACCTCGGGAGGCGAAGTCGCTGGAGCAGCGCCCTCGGCGGGGCCCGACACACGTGCCTCAAGCCGCTTGATCGCCTCGTCTTGCTGCCGGTTTTGAAAACCTGCCTGTTCGATTTGTCCGGTAAGCGAGGCAAGCGTTCGTTCGAGTGCGTCGACTCGAGCGGTGAGGTCGGCGATCGGAGTCGCAGCAGGAGTCCCCGGCGCACCGACCGGTCCGGTCGATGCTGCAATCTCGGGCTGGATGGGTGCACCATCGGGAAAAACCGTTCGTTGAACCGCCTTCATTTCCTTTTCGAGCTTGCCGACGCGCTGGTCGATCTGACCGGACGAAGTGGCTTGTGCCAGCGCGGCGGCGGGCAGGAAAGCGGCCGCTGAAGCGACGGTGAGCATGATCCTCGATTTCATAAAACTCTCAACCCGCTCAATTCAGTTCGTAGTCGGAAGCGCCGACGTCGTGCCCGTCGTTACCGCCGGATCGGACCGTGCGGCAAGTGCGGCGGCGCTGACGCCCACGTCCTTGATCGTCTTTTCGGCCGGACCGAGCGCAGCCACTTCCCGTCCGCCGACGGTGACGCGAAGCGCATCGGGTCGCCCAGTCAGTATCTTGGGTTCGACGGCGTTGTCGGGAACGGTGTAGCTTTCGCCGACCGCGAGTTCCTTTTCGAATAACCGCGTCTTTGAACCATCGTAAATGCGGAACCACACAGGTGCGGTAGCCGTAAGGACGACGGAACCTGCGGTTGCCGGGGCAGAAGGCATCGACGTCGCAGGGGCGGCAGCGGGAACTTCACTTCGCGCCACCACCACAGGGGGCATGGCCGCGCTATCCGGCCCCCATGCCTGGCTTCGCCACACGCCATAGGCAATTGCAAACAGCACTGCGAGGCCGGCGGCGGTCCACGCCAGCAGGCGTGAGGGCACGCGTGACGGGTCGACGGGTTCATACGGCAAATGCCCGCGTTTTGCCGGATCCTCTCGCCCCAGTTCTTCGCGCAATGCGGCCACAAGCGGCGCTTCATCCACGTTGAGTGCGCGTGCATAGGATCGCGTGAAACCCAAAGCATAGGTGGGCGAAGGCAACTCGGCATAATTGCCACGCTCGATTGCATCGAGGTGTCGCAACGGGATACGCGTGCGTGTCGCAACGTCATTCAAGTCGAGTCCGGCGGCCTCTCGCATGATCCGCAGGCGCTCACCGACGCCTTGCGGAAACATTCCCTC
>JANMKS010000058.1:0-1618 GCA_031372155.1 Sphingomonas sp. | reverse complement strand
CCTGCGAGTGATTCCAGTGCCGCTACCATAACGCGACGATGGGCTGAGCGTCGCTGGTTATCCACATCAACGATGGCGGGCCCATGGCGTAGTGCCGGCAGCCGGTCTCTCCGCATCGGCCTCGTTGGGGGCGAGTGGTCGGAACCAACTGACATATTGGGTGACGCTCGACACGTGCTGAGGCGACAACGGGGCCATCATGACCGTCGCCGTCGCCCGCGCCGTCGTCAGTTGCGATTGACCTGATTGTCGATGCCCGACATGAAGCTCGTGACGTCGGTCTTGGCACTGAAGCCGCCAAGATTCTTGAGCTCGAAGCGGACCATAACCGACTTGTCCGGCACCACGCCGAGGGCGGGATTGGCGATGCGGGTATCGGTGTACGTCGTGGTCAGCACGAAGCATTCGTCGGCGTACCGGACCTGAAACAGATCCTGCAGCATGTTCTTCTGATCGAGATCGTAGCGCACGGAGCCCGCGACACTCCACTTATCGGTGAGCTTGACGCCGAGCGTCGCCTGGATTTCCTGCTGACCAATCGTGCTGGCGGCATTGCTGATGGCCTGCGTATCGGCACGTGTGAAGGCGTAGGCGAGCTGCGTCGAGAAGGGTCCGAAGCCGGCTGACAGCAGTGTGTCCTGGCGGCGGAGCGCCAGCGTATTGGTGTCGAACCGCCCTTGCGCAACAAGGCTGACGCTCGCCAGCGGCGAGACGTAGAGGCCAGCGACGTAATCCGACCGGCGTGTGGCCAGACCGTTGTTGTCGGAGAAAGCGGACGCGAACTGCCCCGCAGCGGCCGTCGACGTGACGTCGAGGCCCGGCGTGGCGAATGCATTGGTGCCGGACAAGACCTGACTTTGGCCCATGACGGCGCGGATGTTGAGGCCAGACGTGAATTGTAGATTGTATTTCGTACCGACGTTCAAACGTGTCCCGGTATCGATCCGGTCAAAGCCTGTCGATTTGCTTTCGAAGAACAGCGACGTGTCGTCGAACACCACGCTCTTGGCGTCTTCGTTGGGGAGAAGCGTTTGATCCTGCCGGCCGAGGATAGTGCGGTTGACGACCTGCACGACAGGTTCGATGACGTGCGATGCGGTCTCGGTGTGGGCGACGAAAGGATAGGCATAGGTCAAGCCGACGGTGCTTACGCCACGGTACAACGTCTCGCCGGGGACGCTTTGTCCCGCCAGCGGATTGACCAGCGGTGAATCGGTGTTGCGCGTGTTGTCGTACTGATAGACATCGCCGCGAATGTTGGCGAACGGTGTCCAGGTCTGCCCGATCCCGTCGACGATCTTCCGGCGCCAGTTGATATCCGATACGAAATGCGTGGACTCATTGCCGGCCAGATACTGCGACGGCAGCGGATTGCCATTCTGGTCGCGCGGAGAGTTGAAGCCCGACACGCGCGACAGCGTCCGCACATGGCCATTGAAGCTCAACTCACCTCCGAGCACTTGCTGGGCTGCGATGTTGTTGTAATCGACGACGGCAGCGCGGGCCTTGGTGATGTCGGTATCGCGGGGCAGCAAGCCGCCGAACTGGAACAGCGACGCGTTGAAGTAATTACGCTCGCTTTGCCCGGTCAGGTAACCGGTGTTGATCCGGTCGGTGG
>JANMKS010000044.1:0-2986 GCA_031372155.1 Sphingomonas sp. | reverse complement strand
CACCGCCCGGACGCCCGAAGAAGCCGTGCCGCGTTTGCCGCAACGCTTGCGAGCGAAAGGGTTCGATCATGAAAAACCGGCCGGTGCAGGCCACGCTCCGCCAGTCAGGCCCATCACCTGGAACAACGTGCCCATCGCTGCTTCTGATGTCAGGCGGCGGTGCGCGGCAACCACCTCGTCCGAGCGTTCGGGCGAGCGGCGAACAAGTGCCGCCGCACGCCCTGCTATTCCCAGCGCTTCGAGGTAGTCGCGCTGTGCCACCGGCCCGTGCACGACTGCTCCGCGCAATGTCGCCGCCGCGTTGAGGGTTGCGAAATCGACGTGCGCGCTGATGTCGATCGAACCTGGCGCGTCGAAAGGATTGGCGAAGCCGTGACGGCGCACGCCCTGCAGCGTCTCACCCAGCGCAGGACCCGAATAGCCGTAGTCGACGATCAACGCGACGCCGCCCTGCACAGCCAGGCGGCCGGCGAGCGCGCGCATCATGAGAACCCCGGCGGGTGAAGACTCGATAATGCTCCCCATCCCGGCATTGCGAAGCGTTTCGGGGATGATTGCGTCGGGCACGCGCGGACCGGTGACCGGAAGAAACAGGACATCCTGGCAAGCGACCAGCCGCCGGTGCCAGCCCCCTTCGCTCCTGACCACCTGTTCGACCGGCAGGGCGTCGAAGAATTCGTTGGCCACGATCAGCAGCGGCTTGTCGGAGGGCAGCGTGCCGACATCGTCGTGCCAGTTCGCGGCGGGGACGCGCGTTGCCTGCTCTTCCCGAAGCAACGGCGACGCTTCGACGAAATGCGCCTGTGGCGTGAGCCCGACGGTTGCCATAGCCCTGAGCGCGTCCGCCGCCAGCGTCCCACGACCGGGTCCGAGTTCGACGAAGTGCACGTCGGGCCGCCCCGTGCGCTCCCACAGGTCGGCAAGCGCCACCCCGAGCAGCTCGCCGAACATCTGGCTGATCTCGGGCGCAGTGATAAAGTCACCGCCCGCCCCTATCGACGGTACGTTTGCATAATATTCGGCATTCGCCGCCGCCATGAATTGCGACACGGGCATCGGGCCGGCCAGCGTGATCGCGCGAGCCAGCCGTTCGGGCAGTGTCCCCGGCTCAGGCGACGCTGGCACTGCCCGCAACCGGTTCGACGCGCAATCGCCGCGCTTTCGCCGTGAAGATCAGCCATAGCCCGACGATCAGCATGGGGATCGAGAGCGTCTGCCCCATCGTCAGGCCCCAGGACAGATTTTCCAGGCCCGCATCGGGCTGGCGCACCGTTTCAAGCGATATGCGAGAGAGCGCATAGAGGACGAGGCCGGTGCCGACGAGCTTGCCCGGCTGGTACCGCGCATCGGTTCGCCAGAACAGGAACCAGAGCACCGCAAACATCACGATGCCTTCAAGCCCGGCTTCGTAAAGCTGACTGGGATGGCGCGGCTCCGGCCCTGCCGCGGGAAATATGATTGCCCACGGCACGTCGGTAGGACGCCCCCAAAGCTCGCCGTTCACGAAGTTTGCCAGCCGCCCGAAGAACAAGCCGAACGGCGTGGCGCAGGCGACGTAATCGCAAACACGGAGCATGTTCAGCCCGTGCTTGCGTGCGAACCACCACAGCCCGATGATGACACCGAGGAAGCCTCCGTGCAGCGACATGCCCCCTTCCCACAGCTTAATCAGCTCGACGGGATCGGTCAGCATTTCAGGCTTGTAGAAGAGCGCATAACCCAGCCGCCCGCCAAGGATGATGCCGAGCGTTGCGTAAAAGACGAAATCGTCGGCGTGTCGCCGCGCCATCGGTGCGCCGGGCACGGCGAGCAATTTCAGCAGATACCACCAGCCCATCAGGATGCCCGAGATATACGCCAGGCTGTACCAGCGGAGCTTGAAAAACCCCAGGTCGAGCGCAATCGGCGACAGGTGCAGGTCGCTCCAGTTCAAGGCTGCCGTAGCGTCAGTGACCACTTGCAATATCAAGGCTTTTCCCCGCAGGTTTCGCGCTCCATAACGTCGCCAAACAAGAAGACCAAGCGGAGAGAAACCTATGCCATCGGCGCTCGATTTGCGGATCGACAAGGCAATCGCCAACCTGTCGAAAGAAGGCGGGCCCTTGCCGCTTGCAAGCTTCACTCTGCCTTCGGGCGTGTCGGTTCCGATGATCGCTGCGGCACCGCCGACGCTGGTCGGCTATTTCGCCCATTTTTGCGCGCAGCACGGCGACGCAGACTGCATCGTCGACGGCCACGAGCGCCTGAGCTTCACGCAAGTCCACGACGCCGCCACACGCGTCGCTCATGCGCTCGTGACGGGGTACGGCGTAAGAAAGGGCGACCGCGTTGGGATCGCGATGCGGAACGCACCGTCGTGGATCGTGCTGTACATGGGCATAATCATGGCCGGGGGCGTCGCGACGTTGCTGAATGGCTGGTGGCAGGGCGGCGAGCTTTGCGAGGGTATTTCCGACGTCGGCGCCCGGCTGGTTTTTGCCGATCCGCCGCGTGCCAGGCGCGTCGAGGAATGCGGACGCACGATCGGATGCGAACTTGGCGTCATCGATGTTGCCTTGCCGCTCGAGGAAGCACTCGAGCCGGTCCTGGCACGGCGCAAGGGAGAGGGCGAACTCCCCGATATCGGGTCCGACGACCTCGCCACGATCTTGTTCACAAGCGGGTCGACGGGGCAGTCCAAGGGTGCCTATTCCACGCACCGCGCGGTCGTGCAGGGAACCTTCAACTATATCGCGATGGCGCTGATGATGCTGGAGATCGCGACCGAGGACGGCACGATCAAGGAACCGCGGCCGCAACACGCGATCCTGATGACGGTCCCGTTGTTCCACGTGACTGGCGAGATTCCGATGCTGCTCGTCAGCTTTGCCATCGGACGCAAGATGGTCCTGATGCCCAAGTGGAACACTTTGCAGGCGATGCAGCTTATCCACGGAGAGCGCGTGACCAACTTCACGGGCGTCCCCCTGATGAGCTGGGAAATCCT
>JANMKS010000036.1:0-1854 GCA_031372155.1 Sphingomonas sp. | reverse complement strand
CCCTGCGCATCGGTCGAGTAAAAGGGCGAGCGGTGATTCTTCGGGAAAAACAGGGTGTCGCCGCGGTGGAAGACGGTGTTGCGAACGTCGTAATCCGAAAACCAGGGACGCAACTTCAGGATCGAATCGAGATTGGCCATGCCGCCCTCTCGCTGCTCCACGATTCGATGTCGAGAGCGAGCGGCGGAGATCGCCTTGGTCTGCTTCCCTTTCGAAGCCTTACGGCACTGACTTGAGCGCCGTACCGAGTGGCGATGCGATAAGCGGAGCAACGATCGAGTTGCAGCCCCGTTATCACTCCATTCCATAGGAGAATGAAAATGGGTGAATTTATCGACAAGGTCAAAGGCGAGACCAACGAAGCGATCGGCAACCTGAAGCAGGAGTCGACCAACCCCGACACCGTTGCCGCGGGCAAAGCCCAGGAAAATAAGGGCGAGCTCCAGGAGAAGTCCGGCGACGTCAAGGGCGCGCTCGGCAACGATATTTAAGCTCCTCACCAGCCGAAACGTCGAGGGCCGTCCCGCTGACCGCGGGGCGGCCCGTTTTGTACTCACCAAAATGGTCACGAAAAAGCTAAATTGGATGCGAAACGATGCGACGTTCGCCGGTCGATGCGGGATACGATAACTCGCTGCTTTCAGGTGAGTTTTTAATGAATCAACCGGTGCGTTTCCCGACTTCGCTCAAGAAACTATGTGCCGGCAATTTCATGGCGCTCGAAAACTCGGTTCTGCCATTGTTCGACGTCGGCCTCGACAACAGGCAGGCCGCATCCGAAGTTCCGCCGCTGACCCGCAAGCCGAGGCTGCGGATGTCAGTGACCAACCCCAAGTTTGACCATGACGATCAAGCTGAAGTCTTGCCGTCCCCGCGCAAGATGAAGTAGGTATTCGTCAAGTGCGGGTTGTCTCTCGGGGCGATTCCGCTCTTGGACGATCGGGCAGGAGCAAGCGCGTGGATCCCGTCGAACAATTCTGCGAATCGTTCCTCAAGAACATGCCGGTCATTGGCGCGGTGCCGTTCGCGGGTTCGGTATCGAAGGTCGAGGACGTGACTCGCTTGCTACTTTATCGCCACAAACAGTTTCAGGTGGAGATGTTCATCGCGCCCGAGGGCACGATCATTCCCGAACATACCCATCCCAATGTCGATTCGATGCAGGTCTATGTCGGCGGCAACATCATCTTCACCCGGAACGGGAAATACGAATATCCCGAGGAGCAATTATACGCACTCAACGGCCCGCTAAAATGCGCCAGCAAGCGCGGCCGGACGATGCGCGTCGGACCCAACGATAAGCATGGCGCGGTGGTCGGGGAAGGCGGCGGGGTGTTCCTGGCAGTGCAGCATTGGCTCAACGGAATTGCGCCGCATTCGGTCGCCGGCGATTATGACGGCATGGCGATGGGCGAAGATCATCGCGCCAGCGTTGTTTATGGCGAAGTCACCACCAAAAAGCAGCTGACGCCGTGCGACGCCGCGCCGTTGGAGTTTGCGACCGACGGTTAGACGCAAACATCGCCCGGCGGCGGAACGCGACCCGACGACGGTTCCCTCCTTTTCCAAACGGGTTTATGATCAGGGATGCTCGATCAGCGTCGAGCGGGACTGAAGGATAGATCGCGTGGACCTTCTCGAAGACTTCTGCTCGTCGTTTTTGAAAAAGGCGCCGGTACTTGGCGCGGTCCCCTTTGCCGGCGCGGTGTCGCGGATCGAAGATGTCACCGCGGTGCTGCTCTATCGCCGCGACCAGTTCCAGGTGCAGATGTTCGCGGTGCCCGAGGGGACGATCATCCCCGAGCACGCCCATCCCAATGTCGACAGTTTCGAGGTGTACGTCGGCGGGAATAT
>JANMKS010000466.1:0-1649 GCA_031372155.1 Sphingomonas sp. | reverse complement strand
ATTGCCCGGCTGGTGTTGCCGTCGGGTTAGAATTTTACACGCATGACCGTCGTTTCGGTTCCCTGCGCCGGTTGACAGGTTGCGGCCCGGCGCTTACCTGAAGCTTATTCCGAACCACCGGCTTCCGGCGGCGCGACAACGCGCTTGCCGCAATCGTGCGTTTCGGAGGGCAATGCGTTGAGATGGGTTCGCACCGCCATGTGCGCGCCTGTGGAGCTAGGAGAACAATCACATGGCACGTATCGCGGGTGTCAATATCCCGACCGCCAAGCGCGTCATCATCGCGCTTCAATACATCCACGGGATCGGCCCAGCCAAGGCTAAGCAGATCACCGACAAGCTGTCGATCGCACCCGAGCGCCGCGTGCAGGAACTGACCGACCAGGAGGTTCTGCAAATCCGCGAGGCGATCGACGCCGACCATATGGTCGAGGGCGATCTGCGCCGCGAGACGGCGATGAACATCAAGCGGCTGATGGATCTGGCCTGCTATCGCGGCCTGCGCCATCGCAAGGGCCTGCCGGTTCACGGCCAGCGCACGCACACCAATGCACGCACCCGCAAGGGCAAGGCCAAGCCGATCGCGGGCAAGAAGAAGTAAGGCCGGGGCGTTTCGCCTCGACTTAACCTCAACTTCCGGCAGTCGCCGCTACCGAAATCCAGGTCAGGACCAGTTCAATGGCTCAAGCTCCCCAGCGTATTCGCCGTCGCGAACGCAAGAATATCACCGCCGGTGTCGCGCATGTGAACGCCAGCTTCAACAACACGATGATCACGATCACGGACGCCCAGGGCAACGCGATCAGCTGGTCGTCGGCCGGCACCATGGGCTTCAAGGGTTCGCGCAAGTCGACGCCCTATGCGGCGCAGGTCGCCGCCGAGGATGCGGGCAAGAAGGCCGCCGAACATGGCGTCCGGACGCTCGAGGTCGAGGTCAAGGGTCCGGGTTCGGGTCGTGAATCGGCCCTGCGCGCGTTGCAGGCGGTCGGTTTCCAGATCACCTCGATCCGCGATGTGACCTCGATCCCGCACAACGGGGTTCGCCCGTCCAAGCGGCGCCGGGTCTAACACCTACCTTCGGGCTTCGGCGGACGCGCCGGGGCCATTTCCTTTCCCGGCCGGAGGTGCCCCCTCCTTCGGCCTAACCAGGGGACCAAAGCCTTGGCCGTCAACGCAAAGAACTGGCAAGAACTCAAGAAGCCTAGCGCGCTGGAGAAGAAGTCCGGCGGTGACGGCAAGCGTCGCGCGACCTTTGTCGCGGAGCCGCTGGAGCGGGGCTTTGGCCTGACGCTGGGCAATGCACTGCGGCGCGTACTGCTGTCGTCGCTGCAAGGCGCGGCGATCACCTCAATCAAGATCGAAAACGTCCTGCACGAATTCTCGTCGCTCGCCGGCGTACGCGAGGACGTGACCGACATCGTCCTGAACGTGAAGCAGATCGCGCTGCGGATGCAGGGCGAGGGGCCAAAGCGCCTCCAGCTGTCCGTGACCGGCCCCGCCGACGTCAAGGCAGGCGACATCGCCGTGTCGGGCGACATCGAGATCCTGAACAAGGATTTGTTGATCTGTCACCTTGACGAAGGGGCGACGCTCAACATGGAGCTGATTGCCGATACCGGTAAGGGCTATGTCCCCGCGACCGCCAACCG
>JANMKS010000451.1:0-2669 GCA_031372155.1 Sphingomonas sp. | reverse complement strand
ATGGGCACCACTGTTTCCATCTATCTGCCGCGGAGCACTGCGGTTCCCGCGAGCCAGGCGCGCAAGCGGCAGGCCAATGTCGTGACCGCCGCCCGGTCGAGCGGCGCCAAGGTGCTTGTCGTGGAGGATGACGCGCGCGTGCTTGCCGCCACGATCGATGCGCTGGGCGAATTGGGTCACGAAGCGGTCCCCTGCCCTTCGCCGATGGAAGCGCAGCAATTGCTCGTGGTGCATCCCGACACCGCGCTCATCATCACCGATGTCCTGATGCCGGGCATGACCGGCCCTGAACTCGTCGAAAGCATCCGCGCGCGCCATCCCGCGCTCCCGGTTTTGTTCGTGACGGGATTTGCGGGCGATATCGAGGATGCTGCTGCATTCGGCGGACATGCGGTGCTTCGCAAGCCGTTCACGATGGCGGCGCTCGGCCAGATGGTCGATTCGCTGCTGACCGATCCGCCCGAGAAAAACCGCGCCGCGGCTTGACGTCGCGGCACGGTTGTCGTCCTAACGAAACGCCTGAGACCGGGACGCCTTCGATCACCACCTTCCTTTCCGCCACCGACCGCTACCTCGCGCGACTGATCATCGTGCCGCTCATTGCGTCGCTGATCATCGCCGCGATGCTGCTGGTGCTCGACCGGATGCTGCGGCTGTTCGACTTTGTCGCCAGCGAGGGCGGACCGGTGAGCGTCGTCTGGAAAATGCTCGCCAACCTGCTTCCGGAATATCTCTCGCTCGGCATCCCCATCGGCGTTCTGCTCGGCATATTGCTCGCGTTCCGCAAATTGGCGCTGTCGTCGGAGCTCGACGTGTTGCAGGCGGTCGGGCAAGGATACTGGCGGCTGATGCGCGTGCCGTTCCTGTACGCGATCGGTTTCGCGGTCCTGAACCTGCTGATCGTCGGCTATGTCCAGCCCTATGCGCGCTATCAATACGAAGGGCTGCGTTTCGAATTGCGGTCGGGTGCGCTCGGCGCGTCGATAAAGGTCGGCGAATTCACCAAGCTGGGCCGCGGCATGACGCTGCGCATCGAACAGAGCGCCGATCAGGGGCGAAAGCTGAGCGGCATCTTCGTGATGGCGCGCGAACGTGGCGGGCGCAGCCTGGCGGTGACGGCAGAAAGCGGGATGTTCCTGGCGACTGACGATCCCGATGTCATTATCCTGCGGCTGGCGAATGGCACGCTGACCAACAATGCGCCCGATTTCCGGGTGCCGCGCGTCCTGACCTTCAACGCGCACGACCTGCCGATCGACTTGCCGAAGATCGAATCGTTCCGGGGACGCGGACAGGCGGACCGCGAATTGACCCTGCCCGAGCTGGTCGCGGTGGGCAGCGATTCGCAAAGCACCGCGATGCTCCGCAACGAGAGCTGGGCCCAGTTCCATTTTCGCATCGTTCAGGTTGCGATGATGCTGCTGTTGCCGCTGCTCGCGGTGGCGCTGGCGGTCCCGCCGAAACGGTCGAGCTCCGCCGTCGGGGTGTTTCTCGCGATCGTGCTCGTCGTGACTTATTACAAGATCAGCGAGTATGCGACCGGCATGGCATCGCTCGGCAAGATCAACCCGGTCATCGCGCTGTGGGTGCCGTTCCTCGCCTTTGCCGGCGTGATCGTCTGGATGTTCCGCACGCTCGCCTACGTCCCAGGCGGACAGCCCATCGGCGGCATCGACCGCGTGGCCAATAAGGCGTTCAAGGCGATCCGCAGCGGTTTCGGCCTGATCAAGGTTCGCGGAGAGGCGCGCGCATAATGCCCAATTTGTTCCCCTCGCGCACGCTGACGCTATACATGGCGCGGATGTTCGTGGTGCGGACGTTCGCGGTGCTCGCGATCCTCGTCCTCGTGCTGCAAGTGCTCGACCTGCTGAGCGAGAGCGACAAGATCCTCGCGCACCCGGGCAACGGACAGGCGCAGGTGCTGACCTATGTCTCGCTCCGCCTGCCCGGCATCATTCAAAGGTTCCTGCCGTTCTGTGTCCTGCTCGGTACGATCATTACGCTCGCCGGTTTGAATCAGAACAGCGAAGTCATCGCCATGAAGGCGTCGGGCCTGTCGGCGCATCAGGTGCTGGCACCGCTGTTCGTCGCAAGCCTGATCATTGCGGGTGCAGCGTTCGTCTTTAACGAGCGCATCGTCGCGCGGTCGAGCGCAACGCTCTCGCAGTGGCAGGACGTCGATTACGGCAAGCGGCCGACGGGGCGGGAAGCAATCTCCAACGTCTGGGTGCGAGAGGGCGACGACCTGATCCATGCCGACGTCGTCCAGGGGCGCGGACCCGCCACCGTGCTCACGGGCGTGAGCATTTACGACCGGACCGGCGGGACGCTCGGCAAGATCGTCACCGCCGCCCGCGCGAGCGTGGTGCAGGGCGGATGGAAGCTGGAGCAAGCGCAGACATTCGACCTGGTGACAGGCATGAAAAGCGCGACACAGACCCTTGTCGTAGGAAAAAGCATACGGCCGGACCAGTTCACCCTGTCGAGCGTCGACGGTGCGGGCCTGTCGTTCATGCGGCTGCGCGAGGCGATCGACGACTTGGAAGCGGCGGGACGCCCGACAGGGGCGCTGCATGCCGCGCTGTGGCACAAGATTTCGGGGCCGCTGTCGACGATACTCATGCCGCTACTGGGCGCGGTCGCGGCGTTCGGGCTGGCACGGTCGGGCA